>JANOTW010000687.1:0-8567 GCA_031416575.1 Ferruginibacter sp. | reverse complement strand
AAAAGGGCAAAGGTAAAAAACTAATCACCAGGTAAACGGATTTTAATAGGTGCATTTCAAATGGTAGCAAAGGCGAAGTTCTTGAAACTCATCAAATAACTAATAAGGCAAAATAATATGATCTGTTGTTCCCCTTCAGGGGTTAGGGGCTACAGGTTAGGGCAATGTTAAGTAATGCTGCCCGTTTTCATATTCTCTATCCAATGCGTTAATAATGACATTCAGATGTTCTTCGTTACCCAGAAAATCAGCATTGGATGAGTCCACAAAAAGTGTTTTGATATTATGCTGCTTTATATACTGGGTATAGGTTTCCTGCAGGGAAAAAAGATAGTCGCTGGCAATGCCTTGTTCATATTGCCGGTTGCGCTTTTTTATATTCTCCTGTAGCTTGTTAACGGGCGTATGTAAATAAATTAAAATATCCGGCTGCACAATTTGAGGATTAATGATGTCGAACAGTTTTTGATACAACCTGAATTCCTCATCCGGTAAATTTACTTTGGCGAATAAAAGACATTTGGTAAAAAGATAATCGGAAACGGTGATATTCTGAAACATATCTTTTGTTTGCAGCAGGTCTTTCAGTTGCTTGTACCGCTCCGCCATAAAAAACAATTCCAGCGGAAACGCATACTGTTGTTGATTCTCGTAAAATTTCGGCAGAAAAGGGTTATCTGCGAATTGTTCCAGGATCAGCCGGGCATTAAAATGTTTGCTGAGTAAATGAGCAAGGGTGGTTTTACCGGCGCCAATATTTCCTTCTATCGTAACAAAACTATACTTCATGATTTGCAGCACGCAAAATAAGCGAAATATCTTTTGTACTATTAAATCTTTTTCACATCCAGAGGGTCGGGGCACTCCGAAAGTAACTGGTAAATACTTTTGTTGAATACCGGATGTTTAAATTGGGACGATATTTCATTCAACGGAATCAAAACAAACCGCCGGTTTTGAATCTCGGGGTGTGGAACAATTAAATCTTTTAGCCGAATGATTTCTTTGTTGAAAAAAAGTATATCAATGTCAATGATCCGCGGGGCATTTTTTACAGTTCGCACTCTTCCCATCTTTTTTTCAATCGCAAGAATACTTTGCAGGGTTTCAGCGGCTGTAAGCGTTGTTTCAATTACAATTACCTGGTTTAAAAAATCCGGCTGGTTAGTATCGCCCCACGCAGCAGTAGCATAAAGCCCTGAGCTTCGGATCACTTTTCCGGCCATTTTCCCAATATGTTTTATTGAAGATTGTAGTTGCTGTTTGCAATTCCCGATATTGCTGCCAAGTAGGAGATAGGCTTTATTCATTTTTGAGGTAGAGTCTTTTATCAAACACAAATTTTTTTGAAGAGCGTATTTTTAATTTACCTGCATCCGGGTGAGCTGGATTGATAATGAAATTACTTTCCTGTTCTATAATTGCCGAAGGCACTTTTAATACCAGCGATTGCCTGGCCAACAAAAATTCATCACCTATCAATTGTCCGTAGGTGATATCATCCTTCCAATTTCTTTTTAATTGTTGCTGATCAATTGTAACAAGATTAGCTGAATCGGGAATTTCAATAGTGATTAAATGATAATCCAGCGGACACCGGTAAGATTTGATATGAACTAAAATTTCTAAAACGGCAAGGGAAATATGTTCAGTTGCATACAGGGCGGGTAAACCAATTGGGTTCCATCGGCCGCCGTACAATTTAGCTCCGGCACCCGATAGGTCGTTAATATATTCTCCATTTGTTAAGCGGTAAACTATCATGCAAGGATACCATGTTCTATACGGCCAATTTGTGTCAATACATTTTGTAAACCCTCAAAAGAAGTAAGTGATGAAAAAGAAAGGTCACATTCCAGCATGGGAGGATTGGAATGTATCCAATCATAAAAAATTTCAATGCTGCCGAATACTTTTTTGCCCCTTGTTAAAACATGGTTGATATGAACAAATCTTTCAGCGTTAATAGTTGCGAAACTCCCATTATTTTTTGCATAGCGTTGCAAAGTACGTTCGCTAACATGCAGCATCGCCGCCCATTCTGCCTGTGTAAAAGGAGTTTTTTCGGTTATTTTTTTAAACTCGAAGTAGGTAAAATCTTTCACTGATGGAATTACCTTTACACTTTTATTGAAAATAACTTCAGGCTCTTCGGCTATGCTTGTTTTAACATCCTGCTTATACAATAGCGTTTTTTTCTTTTTCATATCTCCGTCATTTGTCCACAAATATACGTCATCTGTCCATATTTTCAAATTTTTTTTACATTTTTTTTACTAATAGCTTTACGCCAAAATTTTAATCTTTAATGCAGCGATACAGCCAGTTAATAGCCATGTTGGCGATTTCAAAAGCCAGCCTGATGGCTCAGTTCAGGAGCCCTTCGGCTGTTCTTTTTAGTTTTGCTTTCCCCTTTATTTTTATCCTGGTATTTGGTTTTATAGGGAATAACGGTGGGGTACCTGTTTATAAAATAGCATTGGATAAAAACTGCGATACCACCAATGCATTATATGATTCGATAAAAACAAGTGTCAGGATCAAGATAATGCGTTTTGAAAACGACAAGGAATTACGCGATAACCTGGTAAAAGGAAAGATTACCGGTGTTTTCAATATTAAAAAGAGTTCAACCGAAGTGCCGGCATATACTTATACCATTTCAACTACCAGTGCCAGCAACGACAAATGGCCGCAATTTATGCCGGTGGTGAATAGTATTGTAAATAAGATCAGCAATGAAAAGTATGCAAACAGGCCAACTTATGCAATACCGGATTTTAATTATGAAAGGGATGTTGAAGTAATACGTGAATACAAAACCATTGATTTTATATTACCTGGCCAATTAGGTTTTTCCTTATTAAGTTCGGGGGTATTCGGGGTGGCATTTATGTTTTACAATTTGAGAAATACATTGGTATTAAAAAGATTTTTCGCGACACCTGTCAGCCGTACTTATATTATTTTAGGAGAAGGTTTGGCAAGGGTAATATTTCAAATGCTTACCGCGATTGTGATCATTGTGGCGGGTAGGTTTCTTTTCGGGTTTACGCTAATAAACGGATTTGAAACATTATTGGAAATGCTGGTATTAAGCTTTCTTGGTTTAATTGTCTTTATGGGCTTAGGCTTTATTGTAAGCGGGCTTGCAACCAGTGATAGCAGTATTCCCCCATTCGCTAATTTGCTTACATTGCCCCAGTTTCTATTAGGTGGAACATTTTTTTCAGTAGAAGCTTTTCCAAAATGGTTGCAGCCAATATCAAAGGCATTGCCGCTAACACATCTGAATACCGCCATGAGGGCCGTAGCATTTGAAGGGCAAAATTTATGGGAAGTAAAAAATGAAATTGGTATTTTATTATTGTGGGGTGTTGTTATTTATGCGGTGGCAGTCAAAGTTTTTAAATGGGAGTAAATTTATTGTATGCGTTTAATTAAAGCATTTCTTGTAGGGGTTACCGTTTTGTTTATTATCATTACTTTATTTTCTTTAGTGATACCTTCTCAGGTACGTGTATCAAGAGCTGTAATGATCAATAACACCAGTTCCGAAAAGATATACCGGCAAATTGCCAATTTTGAGAACTGGAAAAATTGGCACCCGATTTTCACGGTAGATTCGGCTAAGTTGTATCGGGATGCACCGGCTATTAGTGGGAATAGAAACGGATTTCATATTATGCACCGTCAACAGGATATAATCGTATCCTTACTATCCGCCGATTCAGCTTCTATTAAATTTTTATTGCAGGCAAAAGGTGAAAATGATATTGACAATGAGATCGTCATTACATCCTTTCCCTCACAAAATTCTGTTCAGGTGGAATGGAGAGCCATCACCAAATTACATTGGTATCCCTGGGAAAAATTTTATGGAATATTTATTGATAAATTAACCGGCCCGGGTTATGAGGCTGCCTTAAACGGTCTGAAAGATTTTATTGAAAAAAGCCCCTCGTCCCTGCCGGGTAACGGGGTAACTTAGGCCGGAGTACAATATCAATTGTATCAGGCTCTATAAACGAAAATTGCCACTGGTAGTTAATATAAAAACTAAACGAACCAGTATCTTCAAAATTCCCATCTCCATTTCAGGATAGGCCGCCGTGGCCAGTATGCTCACCTGTCGAAACGACAAAAGGGAAGCGACAATTTGTAATACACCATCGAAGGATAATGCGGTAAAAATCGGGCCCATTGGAATCCTTATCTTTGCCGGTACTTTTTAAATTTTGTATGAATACAAAGCCTGCTATTTCCCTTGACAATACCGAATACGCTTTTGCTTATAAAAAAGATGCGGATCTTAAAAGGGCGCATTTTCTTTTTTCCCTCATGGGAACAAAATGGTTGGTTAGCCTTGGATTAAAGTTAACCCCACTGGCTATTAAATGGAACCTTCCTTTTACAAAACCAATCATTCGGAAAACCATCTTTCAGCAATTTGTTGGAGGTGAAACATTAGAAGAAACTTCTTCCGTTGCAAATAAATTAGGAGAGTATAATGTGCAGGTGATATTGGATTATGGAGTAGAAGGCGGGGATGACGGAGAGCATGGCTTTGATAATTCAACGGAAGAGTTTATCCGCGTAATTAATTTTGCGGCCACACAATCCAATATACCCTTCATGAGCATTAAAGTGACCGGGTTTTCGCGGTTTGCACTGTTGGAAAAAATTGACAGGCTGATGAATAGTGCCGATGGTACTTTAATGAAAAGATATTTAAAAGCGCTTGACCTTTTAACCGAAGATGAAAAGGAAGAGTGGCACAGGGTTAGGCTTCGCATGCTCAGGCTCTGTGAAACCGCCAATGAAAAAAAAGTCGGCTTACTGGTAGATGCGGAAGAAACCTGGATTCAGGACCCTGTAGATGCGCTAACTATATTAATGATGGATACTTTTAATAAGGGCAGGGCTGTAGTTTATAATACGCTGCAATTGTACAGGACGGACCGCCTGAAATTTTTGAAAGATTCATACGGGGCTGCTGCTGAAAGGAATTTTATTTTAGGCGCCAAACTGGTACGGGGCGCCTATATGGAAAATGAAAGAAACAGAGCGGTTGAGATGAATTACAAATCTCCTATACAAGTGGATAAGGAAAGCTGCGATAATGATTATAATGCCGCAGTCGAATTTTCTATTAATCACCTGGATAAGATCGCGTTAATTGTCGCTTCTCATAACGAATACAGTAATTTATATACTACGCGATTATTAGACGAAAAGGAATTGCCACACAATCATCCGCATGTACATTTCTCACAGTTGTATGGCATGAGTGATAATATCACTTTTAATCTTGCCAGGGCGGGTTGTTCCGTAAGCAAGTACCTGCCATTTGGCCCCATTAAAGATGTGGTGCCTTACCTGATGCGAAGGGCGCAGGAAAATACCTCCATGAGCGGACAAACAGGCAAGGAACTGAACCTGATAAAAAGGGAAATAAATAGAAGGGCGCAACAAAAATAATAGAATGCCTGGCAAAATACCTATACTGCACAACGGGTAAATCAGTGAATTTTATTTTGTTCGATAACCAAATAAAATAACCTGCCCCCATCCCCTGAAGGGGTGATAATTATTAATTTAAAACGCAATTAAAGATCCCAATTGGTATGCGGTACAAGTCCCGATTCAAGTGTAACATCGGGATGCCGACAAATACTGTCGGCAAGCGATGCAACGATGCTGCCCATTGCTTCACAGCCTGGACAAAAAAATTCATTCACTTTTTTATCCGTTGCTAAGTATATATCCCATAAATATCTTTCGCCACTCTAAAAGTATTGCAATGCGCATCCGTAATTATTTTTACATCAGCGCTATACCCACCACCCATCGAAACCGCACAAGGGATCTTGTTTTTATTCAATATTGAAAATACCATTTCATCCCGTTGCCTGCACCCAATAATGGATACATTTAATTTCCCGTATTTATCGGTAGCCAAAATATCCACACCAGATAAAAAGAAAGCAAAATCAGGCCTTTCTTCATTGATGAGTTTTGGTATGGTTTCTTTTAAAAGCGACAGGTAGGCAGCGTCATCCGTTCCATCTTTCAACGGAATATCCAGGTCGCTTTTTTCTTTATGAAAAGGATAGTTATGTTCGCCATGCATACTGAATGTAAAAACCCTGGTTTCGTTTTCAAAAATTTTTGCCGTACCATTTCCCTGGTGTACATCCAAATCAATGATGAGTATTTTTTTAGCCAAATTTTTCTTTAATAAATAATTGGCGGCAACCGCCATATCATTCAACATGCAAAATCCCTCACCCCTGTCGGAGAATGCATGATGCGTGCCACCTGCTACATTTAATGCTACACCATTTTCTAAAGCAAACCCACAACAATCAATAGTACCCTGTGCGATAATTAATTCTCTCAGCGTTAACCGTGGCGATTGAGGAAAACCAATATGCCGTTGCTCCTTTGCTGAAAGCGTTTGATTTTTCAGTTTATCAAAGTAAACCGCATCATGGGTCCATAGAATAATTTCGTCTATACATGGCTGTAGAGCGAAAATATTTTCGACGGTAATGATGCCTTCATGTAATAACTGTTCCGGTATCAGTTCATACTTTAGCATTGGAAAGCGATGCCCTTCCGGCAACGGATGTGCATAGACGGGGGCGTTAGCGATTTTTAGTACCTGGTTCATGGCTCAAATTTTCATTATGCCCCCCAATTCTCCCTTTAATTGATTAGGTGGTATAAGGGCATAAACAGATTCCCCGCGTTTTGGTTTAATTGCATGCGTTCCGGTAAACCTGCTAAAGGCGGGCAATACGGCATACTGCCCTCCAAAATAAAAACACGGAAAACGCAAGGATTGATTTGCCAAACCCCTGATGGTTATTCCAGGGTGAATATGGCCGCTGAAAATATAGCCGTTACCGGAAACAGTACAATCCGCAAAATCGTGTACAAATACAAAACCGCCAATCTTAAGCTCGCAGTTATGGATGGTGATGCCGGCGGCAGCATACCATTTTTCTTTTAAAATATCATGATTGCCTTTTACTAATTGAATGGATAGTTGTTCAAAATCTTTTCTCCATTTGATAAAAAAGTCATGCTCCTTATTATCACAACTATGAAACATATCACCGATTACAATTACCTGTTCGGGTTTATATAATTGTAGTTGCGTTACCAGGCGTTGCATATCTTCCTTAAAGATAGCCTGCGGTACGGCGATACCGGATTTTCTAAAGTGGCCTGTTTTGCCCAGGTGCAGGTCAGAGAGGATCAATGTTTTTTGTTGCTGCCAGAAAATACACCGGTCCGATGATAGTAAAAAAGTGTTGCCCGATAAAGTATGCGGAATAATTTGCTGCATTATCCGCGAAGATAAAAGTGGTAATGTTATAAATTAAAGATTGTTTGGTTTTGAAATGAAATATATAGTCTTTACTTTAGATAAAATTTATGATTATGAGCGATTCAAATTTCATGAACGAGGGTAAACCAAAACTGCCAACTGGTTTAAATGTATTGACGATACTCACCTTTGTGTGGAGTGCTTACGAACTGTTTTCCAATGTTCGTAATTTTTTAGGTGGCGCCGAAAGTTTGGCTAAACTGGAAAAGGCACAGGAACAAATGCAAAGCGCTCCCGCATGGGTGAAAAGATTTGCCGGGCCCGAAATGATGGAGATCCTGCAGAGATCTATTGAGAACAGGATCCCATTACTTATAATAAATTTAATTGCGGTTTCACTTTGCGTATTTGGCGCTATTGAAATGAGAAAGTTGAAAAAGCAGGGTTACTGGCTTTGGCTGATAGGTGAAATATTCCCTTATGTTGGGGCTGTAATATTTATTGGCGGGGCATTTTTTAATTCAATAATCGCCTTTTTTGTAGTATTCCCGATAATCTTCATAATACTTTATACAACTCAACGAAAGAATTTAATTTATTGATCTGGAATCCTCCATTACATTTATCCTGCAAACTGGTTATGGCCCTGGTTACCCGTAACCTGGATTTGCCCTTGATAATAATAGGGGGCATTACATTTTTCCAAAACTGATTACGTACCGTAGGGCAATGTCATCAAGTTAAGATCAGTAATTCAATTGCCCCCGGGGTTTTCACAGCAACCAACTTTTTTGTCCCGGCATCAGGGCCCTGAATAAGCATCCTTGCGTTGATAATCCCGATAGCGTAAGCGTATCGGGACACACTCTTATACAACCATTTTTATTGTTGTCCGGGCTGAAGAATTTCATGGCGTTCCCGAAAAAAATCGGGATTTCGCGATACAGTTTTTTGTCCAAACTATATTTCATTTCTCAACATCGTTGCATCGCCCTCTTGTACTGAATACCATTGGGGAACTTTAATTGCGTTTTATGTTCGACGCATCAAATTCCTGTGTCCCGTAGACCCGCCTGAATGACTTGTCGGGCAGGGAGTTCTGAAATTATAAAATCACCAACAATGTAAACCCCGCGTTTAATAGGGCCATCAATATTTTGCTTCCACCCCATCGCATCACCCGTGTAGTAAAAAGCTTTAAATTCCACCACTATTGACTAAAAATTCA
>JANOTW010000686.1:0-5281 GCA_031416575.1 Ferruginibacter sp. | reverse complement strand
AAAGCGGACTGTTTTAAGAAATTACGTCTTGCATTCATTGTTTTGAAAATTTAGTTGAAAAATGAAGTTACATAAAAAAACAAAAGGCGGAACTATGATTTTATTATTGCAGTATTATAGAATTATGGATTATTGGCACATTTTGTTACAAGCATTAAGGTTTTTAAAAATTACGGCGAAGTATTACAAAAGTGATTGGCTACAGTTTCCTGATAAAACGCAATTAAAGATCCCCAATGGTATGCGGTACAAGAGGGCGATGCAACAATGCCCCACATTGCTTCATAGCCCGGACAGAAAAAGTTTGGTTGTATAGATGGGCGATGCTACGATTCATTATGATACTTTGGCTTTGCCCGGTACTAATACCTGTACCCGAATAAAAATAATTATTTAGTACGCACTGCCAATAAAGGGGTCAGTTTAATATTTTGGGGACAACCATATTTTTGCATAAAATTGCAGATGCAATTAGACACAGAATTTAGGTCATTATTTTTACCACAAGGTTTATTACTTCATTTTGATATTACAGAATTAGTTGAGCTTTGTGATCTAAAGACAAAGAAGCAATTTTATACGATTAGTATAGAAGAAAAAAATGAAATTATTGGGGTTCCCAATTCCTTTGATTTTAAATCAAAAGGATTTTCGTACCTCACTCTTCAGGATTTTCCTATACGGGGTAAAGCTGTTTATTTGAAGATAGGACGTAGAAAATGGCAACACAAAAGTAACCCCACAATATTTCATCGCAATGATTTTTCATACGTTGCCATCGGCTCAGGATTTACCAAAGAGCTGGCGGATTTTTTAAAAGATAGAAGTTGATAATCGAGAAGATACGATTACTAACATTGCAAGTTACTATTGTGTCAAGGGTGATAAACTTAACCGGCATTATAAAACACATAGTAGTGGCTTTAAAGACTGGGTTCAAAAATCACATGCAGAAAACTATTTAATTTTTCCCGAAAACATTGGGCCTTATTTATGTATTGATGAAGTGTCCCTATCACAAGGGGAATTATATACTTTTGTTACCAACAAAGCAGGCAAAGGAAAAAAAGGTACAATGGTTGCGGTAATTAAAGGCACCTTGTCTAAGGATATTATCAATGTGTTAATGAAACTTAGTGCGGAAAAGCGTTTGCTGGTAAAAGAAGTAACCTTAGACATGGCAAATAATATGGAATTAGCGGCAAGATCCGCATTCCTCAATGCACAGTTAGTTACAGATAGATTTCATGTAGTTAAGCTTTGTTTGGAAGCATTACAACACCTGCGAACAACATTTAGATGGGCAGAAATTGATAAAGAAAACACGGCAATAAAAATCGCCAAAGATGCCAGGGCAAATTATAACAAGAAACTAAAAGAATATGAAAATGATCCTCAAAAAAGAGAAAAGTTAATAAAAACCACAGACCCAAGTAAGCATAAATACGAGGCGGAAATTCTTGAAAATGGAGACACACCAAAGCAATTATTAGCAAGAAGTAAATATATTTTAGCAAAGAAAAAAGATTCATGGACGCAAAATCAAAGCGAAAGAGCAGCCATACTTTTTAAAAAATATCCAGAACTGGAGCATTGGTACAATGAAACGTTGGCTTTCAGAAATATTTATGAAGATACCAATAAACAATCTGCGAAAACCAGATTTATAGAGTGGATTAAAAAAGTAAATGAAAACGAAATGAAGGTTTTTTATTCAGTAGCAAATACGATTGAGAATAACTTAGATAACATCCTGAATTTTTTTACAAATAGAAATACAAATGCCAATGCAGAGTCTTTTAATTCAAAAATAAAGCTGTTTAGAGCTAATCAAAGAGGAGTTGTTGATACAACTTTTTTCCTATTTAGATTACATAAACTTTTTGCTTAGTCCCCAAAATTTTGATGTGAGCCCCAATTACCCTATTTTTGGCATCCTAAAAATTCAGAACAACTACTTATGGACAATTTAATTTATGTTATTCCGGCAATGGGCATTGTAGGCTTATTGTACACTTTTGTAAAGTTTGCATGGGTTTCCAAACAGGATGCCGGCAACGAACGCATGAAAGAGATCAGCACTTATATAGCTGAGGGTGCGATGGCTTTCTTAAAAGCTGAGTATAAAATCCTCGCTTATTTTGTTTTGATCGGCGCTTTACTATTAGGCGTAATGGGCTTTAGCAATGAAAACAGTCATCCGAGTATTGCATTGGCTTTTATATTGGGTGCTTTCTTTAGCGCATTAGCTGGTTTTATTGGGATGAAAGTAGCCACTAAAGCGAACGTACGTACTGCCCAGGCTGCCAGAACTAGTTTGAGCAAAGCATTATTAGTTTCATTTACCGGGGGCTCGGTAATGGGTATGGGCGTAGCTGGTTTAGCTGTGCTGGGCCTGGGCGGACTTTTCATTATTTTAAAAATGATTTTTGCACCCGATGCTCCTGTTGACAGTAAAGCAATGGAGCAGACAATCGAAATATTAACCGGCTTTTCATTGGGTGCCGAATCCATCGCTTTGTTTGCACGTGTGGGTGGTGGTATTTACACCAAAGCTGCTGATGTAGGCGCCGACCTGGTAGGAAAAGTAGAAGCCGGTATCCCTGAAGATGATCCCCGCAACCCTGCAACGATTGCGGATAATGTTGGGGACAACGTAGGTGATGTGGCTGGTATGGGGGCCGATTTGTTTGGATCTTATGTAGCAACCGTTTTAGCTACCATGGTATTGGGAAGGGAAACCAATGCCCTTACTGATAACTTTGGCGGGATGTCCCCAATCCTTTTACCAATGCTGATCGCATCAATGGGTATTATATTTTCCATCATCGCAACTTTCTTTGTCCGTATTTCAGAAGGCGCCGGGCTAAGCACCAATGCTGTGCAAAAAGCTTTGAATATGGGCAACTGGGGTTCCATTGTATTAACCGCTATTGCTTCTTTCTTTTTGGTAAACTGGTTAATGCCGGAAACAATGACCTTACGTGGGCACGAATTTACAAAGATGGGAATATTTGGCGCCATCATGGTAGGCCTTGCTGTAGGAACTTTGATGAGCCTCATAACTGAATATTATACGGCCATGGGTAAACGCCCGGTTAAGAGTATCATCCGGCAATCCGCTACAGGGCATGCTACCAATATTATTGGCGGGTTAGCGGTAGGCATGGAAAGTACTTTGTTACCTATATTGGTATTGGCATCAGGCATTTACGGCTCCTACGCCTGTGCAGGGTTATATGGTGTGGCGATCGCCGCGGCAGGCATGATGGCTACTACTGCGATGCAATTAGCGATTGATGCCTTTGGCCCCATCGCGGATAATGCGGGCGGTATTGCAGAGATGAGTGAACTGCCTAAAGAAGTAAGGGAAAAAACTGATATTCTAGATGCAGTGGGTAATACAACCGCCGCAAGTGGTAAAGGTTTCGCCATTGCTTCCGCCGCTTTAACAGCGCTGGCTTTGTTTGCCGCTTTCGTTGGTATTGCAGGCATTGATGGAATTGATATTTACAGGGCCGATGTATTGGCCGGGTTATTTGTAGGTGGAATGATCCCATTTATTTTTTCTTCATTAGCCATACGGGCTGTTGGGGAAGCAGCCATGGCAATGGTGGAAGAAGTACGCCGCCAGTTTCGCACTATTCCGGGTATTATGGAAGGCACGGGCAAACCCGAGTACGATAAATGCGTGGCCATTTCAACTGAGGCATCACTCAAAAAAATGATGATGCCCGGCGCCATCGCTTTATTATCCCCCCTTATAATTGGTTTTGTTTTCGGCCCTGAAGTATTGGGTGGGTTTCTTGCAGGCGCCACCGTTTGTGGCGTGTTGATGGGCATGTTTCAGAACAATGCCGGCGGTGCATGGGACAATGCGAAAAAATCTTTTGAGAAGGGAGTAGCCATCAATGGTGAAATGTTTTATAAAAAATCAGAGCCACACAAAGCATCCGTAACCGGTGATACTGTGGGCGATCCCTTTAAAGATACTTCGGGCCCATCCATGAATATCCTGATTAAACTGATGAGTATTGTAAGTTTGGTGATAGCCCCTACCCTTGCCGTAGTACATCATGATAAAATAGAAGCGAACAGAAAAGCTCAATTGGAAACATTGATAAGAATGAGTGCCGGCAAAACCGTCATTGAACAAAAAAATCAGTAAACCGGCAGTTGGTACGCTCTACAAAAAAAGTACTTTAAAAAGAAGATTTAAAAGTTACAGGAAAATAAACTACTTTACGGTTACCAATATCCTAAAAGAAGTTATTATATACCATCTGACTAAAACCAATTTCATTAGAAGGCCCGGATTCGTTCCGGGCTTTTTTATTTTATTGCTCATCATTTTGCAACTGTTCTTCTTTCTTAAACCGAGAACAATGTTTTTAATTTCTATGTACCTAACTGAAGTATTTCATGGCGGCATCGTTGTGTCACTCACTTCTACGTCATACCATTGGGGATCTTTAATTACGTTATATATAAAACACAACAGATTTTCCCCCTTGTTGGTCCCCCACTCTTTCAATAATAATACTTCAACTATGCCGTGTTCCGTAGTTGTTGTGCTGAGCCTGCCGAAGTATCACCAAGGACATATTCCACAACCATAGAAGTAAAGTGTAATATCCGCCTAAACGGGATTATGCCGGGCGGGTATTTTAAAATGGTATCTGAACTCCTTTTTGTAACAACAAAAAATATGGTGCATTTGCGTTCTGTTAGGAACGCTCCCTTTAATTGCTGTTTAATTTAAAGGGCGCCTTATCCGCATCAATTACATTTCGGCCCCGCTCAATGTTGCACAATGGTATGCGGTACATGAGTACCCAAATAAACCTCGGCTGATGTTTCGCTAATTACAACGTTGGTAAAATTTACTGGTCATTTATTTTCAAAGGGCGAACTGTTTTTTAAAGGGAGGCATAATTTGAAGACCCTGTTTTGCCCCCGTCCCCTGAAGGGGAGACCTTCTGCCAGTTCATTAACTGCGCCTAAAGAATCGCACATTATAAAACGCAATTAAAGTTGCCCATTGGTATTCAGTACAAGAGGGCGACGCAACGATGTTGAGAAATGAAATATAGTTTGGACAAAAAACTGAATTGCGAAATCCCGATTTTTATCGGGAATGCCATGAAATACTACTGCCTGGACAACAAAAAAAAGAATGGTTGTATAGAAGGGCGATGCAACGATGTTGAGCAAGGAAATATAGCCTGGACAAAAAAACTGTATTGCAAAATCCCGATTTTTTTTCGGGAATGCCCATTGC
>JANOTW010000685.1:0-2836 GCA_031416575.1 Ferruginibacter sp. | reverse complement strand
AGGCAAAGTATTATTTCATCGGTGATGGTTTATTTCGGCTTTGCCTTAGGCTTTTTTAATACCTGGTTATTTACAAGAGAAGGCGGCTTTTCCAAAGAACAATATGGCCTTACCGGAATTTTTATAGCTGTCGCTAACCTGATGTTTTCATTGGCTAATTTAGGCATGCCTTCCTACATCTATAAATTTTATCCTTACTACAATGATAATTTAGATAAAAAAAGAAATGACATTTTAACCTGGGCATTATTGGTTTCACTAATAGGATTTTGTTTTGTGGTGACCGGTGGCATTTATTTTAAAGACCTGATCATTTATAAATTTGGAAAAAATTCTCCGGAGTTCGTAAAATATTACAACTGGATATTTCCCTTTGGCCTGGGCCTAACCTTGTACAGCATTCTTGAAAGTTATGCATGGCAACTAAAAAAATCCGTCTTCACCAATTTTTTACGGGAAGTTCAATTCAGGGCGTTTACTACTATTTTGATCGTGTTCACCTTTATTGGCCTGTTGGGTAAATTTGATCTTTTCATCAAAATTTATTCATTTACCTATTTAGCCATTGCGCTTATTTTGCTGGCATATCTTTTAAAAAAAGGCTATGTCCATCTTACTTTCAAAGTAAGCATGGTTACAAAAAAGTATTTTAAAAAAATCATCAACCTCATCAAATTTATTTATGGGGGTACATTGGTATATGCTATTGCAAATGTGTTCGATACAATACTATTGGCTTCTGTTTCAGCAAATGGCCTGGCTGCGGTAGCCGTTTACTCGCTTGCTCAAAATATGGCCAGCCTCATACAGGCTCCGCAACGGGGCATCATCTCCTCCTCCATCGCGGCTCTTTCCCAGGCGTGGAAAGATAAAGATCATAAAAGGATCATAAGGATTTACAAGCAGTCCTCCATCAATCAGTTGATATTTGCCGTTGGAATGTTTTCATTGATATGGCTCAATTTTTCAGATGGCATTTTTACATTTCAACTTCAGAGTGGATACTTGGACGCTAAATGGGTTTTCTTTTTCATAGGCCTTATGCGTATCGTGGACATGGGTACTGGGGTAAACAGCCAGATAATCGCTACTTCTACTTTATGGAAATTTGAATTTTTTACAGGTATCATCCTTTTATTAATTACCCTGCCCTTGAATTATGTGTTAACCAAATATTATTTTGACATAGTGGGCCCGGCAATAGCAAACCTGTTTACGTTTACCGTTTACAATGCTATCCGTTTTTGGTATTTACAAAAGAAGTTTAAAATGCAACCTTTTACCAGGGAAACAGCATATACCATACTATTAGGCGTAGCCGCTTTTTATTGCTGCTATTTTTTATTCGGCAAGTACCAGGGATTTCTATGGCTGGTAATCAGGAGCGCCTGCTTTATCGCCATTTATGGATCAGGCACTTTATTATTAAATTTATCTTCTGATATATTGCCTGTATGGAAAGGTTTACAAAAAAAGGTGGGGATAAAAACCCCCGTCCCCTAAATGGGGGTTCTTCGAAGAGTTCATTTTTTTAGCTGGCTCCTGAGGTGAGTTATAGAAAGGGTAAATATTATAAACAAGCATCAGCGGGCGGCTAATAGACAATTTATAAAATAATAATTTTGTTGTCCGGGCAGAAGAATTTCAATTAAGCATCGTTGTGTCACTCACTTGTACCGCATACCATTGGGAATCTTTAATTGCGTTATATAAAAGAAGCATTTTCAAAATCAGCATTCACCTATTGTACAATTAAAAAGCTGGTTTATTATTTTCTCCATTTATTGTAGGGTCTTCGAATAACTCCCCTTTAGGGGACGGGGGCCTTCCACCCGAAATAAATTTCCTGCTGTAGTAATCATCTGTTAAACTGCTGATGGTAACCCCGTCATGTACCCCGCTATGTACAAAATAATTATTACCAAGGTACAACCCCACATGGCTTACACCGCCCCTGGTATTAAAGAAAACCAAATCGCCTTCTGCTAAATTTCCAGTAGCCAGTTTTTCACAAATATCAAATTGATCCTTAGCGGTACGTGGTAAGGTTATGCCATACACGGATGTAAATAATTTTCCGGTAAAAGCGCTGCAATCAATTCCATCGCGTCCTGTGCCACCATATTTATAACGTGTGGCCCACCAGTCTTCAATAAAACTATACAGTTGAAAATTAGTAATGCTTTCCACCTCCCGGCCCGTCATCATTGCATACTTGAACTGCAAGGGAGAACAAAGCTCTATATTACCAACGAAACCGGATTTATCTACCAATGGCTGGGTAACTTCTTCACGTGGAGAGTCGGTTTTTTTGTCTGCTACAACAATGGTATTGGAAATAGCCCCAGGCTGAATTTCAATGCCTTCAATAAATTTTGGGGAAATTTTGGGCTTAGCCCTATCTGCAAATCTTTCGATATTGACATTGGTTTGAGCTTTCACGGATATTGTTGTTCCTGAAAAAATGCCACCGGCAACAGCAACAAAAAATAAGTGTTTCATACGTAAAATTTTAGGTTTACACGTAAGTACAACTTAATCTTGTGTTATTCAATCATCTTAAAAATCCTTAATTACGCTATTTATCTTTTCTTTTCTTTGAACCTTGTAATACAAACAATTAATAAATAAATTTCTTAAATGTGCCGCAAAGGTAACTGCACAAACCCATAATAGCAACCTTTTGCATAAGAAGCTGGCTATAAGCTATTACCATTGTGGAAAAACGAATTAGAAAGGCATTTTATTGTGAACGATATTTGCTGATAATTGATAATTATCAATTATCAGCAAATATCGTTCACAATAAAATGCCTTTCTAATTCGTTTTTCCACA
>JANOTW010000684.1:0-2372 GCA_031416575.1 Ferruginibacter sp. | reverse complement strand
ACGTATGGAGGCTGATCAGTTTTTCGGCTTGCCACCGCATACCCAGGCGGCTTATTCTTCTGCGGGATTGCCAAAGATCACTTTTACGAAATCAATGACTTTTTATTACAACGGAGAAACCATACAGATTTTCCACATTGCAAATGCACACACGGATGGCGATGCGATTATCTATTTCAAGCAATCGGATGTGATTCACATGGGAGATGTTTTTGTGAGGTATGGTTTTCCATTTATTGATGAACCCCACGGCGGGAATATCAATGGCATGATAGAAACGATAGATTCCGTTATTAGCCTGATTAATGTGAACACAAAAATAATTCCCGGTCATGGCCAGCTATCAACCAAAAAGGATTTGGTTGATTACAATTCAATGCTAACAACAATAAGGGACAGGGTGAAGAAACTAATGGATGAAGGCAAGGCATTGGAGCAAATTATTGCTGCTGATCCGTTAAACGGTTTTGTACAAAAAGGGCCCAATGCGAATAATATCATTACGATAGTATATAAAAGCATTTTAAAATCAAAAAAATAATCCGGTAATAAAAAATAAAGCGAACCAGCATGCAGGCAATCACTCAAAATAAAAAACCAACTTATGTACGTTACAGGATGCTGGCTTTTCTTTTTATCAATGTAGTTATCAATTACATGGACCGTACCAATATTTCTGTTGCGGCTACATCATTAAGCGAAGAGTTTAATTTATCATCCGTACAGTTGGGCCTTATTTTTTCCGCTTTTGGATGGACGTATGTAGCGTTGCAAATTCCCGGTGGTGTACTCACGGATCATCTTGGCCCGAGGTTACTATATGCGCTTAGTTTGGTTGGCTGGTCATTCGTTACGTTATTGCAGGGATTTGCAACCGGGTTTGCCATGTTGTTCGGCCTTAGGCTGGCTACAGGGGCTTTGGAAGCTCCCGCCTACCCTATCAACAATCGTGTGGTAACCGGATGGTTCCCGGATAATGAAAGAGCTTCCGCTATAGCGGTTTATACTTCAGGCCAATACATTGGCCTGGCATTGTTAACACCGGTAATGGTAACTATTCAGTATTATTTAAACTGGAGAGGGTTATTTATTATTACAGGCCTGGTGGGAATTGTTTGGGGATTCGTATGGTATTTATTGTACCGTGATCCATCAAAACATAAACAGGTTAGCCAGGCGGAACTTGATCATATTGAAAAAGGAGGGGGAATAATAAACTTTCGAACTGAAAAAAGCAGTTCCGATAAATCGAAATTCACCTGGGCAAATCTTAGGGAAGTTTTTTCTCACCGAAAATTATGGGGAATTTATTTAGGGCAATTCGCTATCACGTCCACACTCTGGTTTTTTCTTACATGGTTTCCGATTTATCTGGTAAAATATAGGGGTTTGGATTTTATCAAGACAGGGTTTCTTGCCTCTGTTCCGTTCCTGGCTGCGTTCGCAGGCATTTTGCTATCGGGGTTTTTATCCGATTTTTTGGTAAAGAAAAAAGTTTCGGCTGATATTGCAAGAAAGGCGCCTGTAATAACCGGGCTACTTTTATCAGTGTCTATTGTAGGGGCTAATTATGTTCAAAGCCCTTCGCTTATCATTTTATTCATGGCCATTGCTTTTTTTGGAAATGGCATGGCTTCCATTACCTGGGTGTTCGTGTCGCTATTGGCGCCCAAACATTTGATAGGGGTAACAGGCGGCGCATTTAATTTCATTGGCAATCTTTCCTCCGTTTCCGTTCCTTTTATCATTGGCTTTCTGGTGAGAAATGGAAATTTTGAGCCAGCGCTGATTTTCATAAGTGTCATGGCGGTTTTGGGTGTATGCTGCTATGTTTTCCTGGTAGGAAAAATAGAACGGGTAACAATAAAAAACATGACACAAAATGTTTAAACCACACAAGGGATAAAAACGTGGGGAAAATTTTTTGTCCCGGCAGTGAAGCTATGTGGATCATCCTTGCATTGATAATTCCGATAGCGAATGCGTATCGGGACAGTCTATCCCGATAGGGAAGCGTATCGGGATCCTTCTATACAACCATTCTTTTTTTGTCCGGGCTGAATAATTTCATGGCATCATCGTTGCATCGCCCTCTTGTACTGAATACCATTGGGCAACTTTAATTACGTTTTAAATTAATTCGGGGGCTTATTTTATTTGATGATTGTGCAAAATAAATATCACTAATTTATTCCTTGCGCAGTATAAAGAAAATATTTATTATGCCAAACTTTATCAGTTGTGATTGGGGTACTTCTGCTTTACGGCTGAGAACTATTGATATAAATAAATTTTCTGTTCTGGCAGAAGTTGTGAGTTCGCAGGGGATTTCCGGAACATTTGATTTGTGGAAACAAAGCGGAAAGAAAGAG
>JANOTW010000683.1:0-2541 GCA_031416575.1 Ferruginibacter sp. | reverse complement strand
CAGTTGGTTTACGATCAGCGATCGAGGATCAATAGTTTTGCGCATGTGAACCATAAGCAGGATCATACAAGGATCGGCGTATTGCTTTGTATTAATGGAACCGGTATTTTAAACAACTGGATAAAAAATATTTGTGGCAATAAATTTTCGTATGCGCAGATGAATGAAGCCGCAGCCGCCATTGGGCCGGGCAGTAATGGTTTGCGCATTTTGCCATTTGGTAACGGGGCCGAACGTATGCTTGAAAATAAATTGGTGCAAAGCCATATCCATAATATTGATTTTAATGTGCATGGCCCCGCCCATTTATTCAGGGCCGCACAGGAAGGGATTGCTTTTGCATTCAGGTATGGTTTGGACATCATGCGTGAGAATGGGATGCGGCCTTCGGTTATCCGTGCTGGTAAGGCCAATATGTTTTTAAGTGATGTATTCACCAGCAGTTTTGTAAATGCCACCAATGTTCCTGTGGAATTGCATGATTGTGACGGAAGTGTGGGTGCCGCAAAAGGTGCAGGCATAGGTGTAGGTTATTACAAAACCGCTAAGGAAGCATTTACGAATGCGGCCCCGCTCAATTTGGTGGAGCCAACGCAAAGTGAATTATATGATGAATTGTATGGTGAGTGGAAGGCGCTAATCCCCATCCCTGCCGGATAGCGGGGAGGTGTTCGAATAGTTAAATATTTAAAAAAGTATTTTGGGGGGCAGCGTATCTTTTTTTATTGTCCGGGCTTTTGATTTTCAATTAAGCTTCAGTGGCAGGCCCTCCCGATCTTTTATCGGGACCGCACTCTTGTACTTTGGTGCATGAAGGAGCTTTAAGGGCCTGCGAATGGAAGTGCATTTATCATTTCGGAGCTGGTGGTTTTCTTATTTTCAGTCACAACTCCGCATCAATGAAAGCTGCCATGAAAAACCGAATTTGAACGGAGCGTCGCCAATGAAGTTCAATTGAAAAACTTCTGTTGGGTAAATAAAAGAAATGCTACAACTGAAAAGAATAAAGTGATTTTGAAGGGATATGACTTTTTGAATAAAAGCAAACGATTTCCATTCGAATGCTCTGGCCCCCTCTCCTTCGGAGAGGGCGGGGGGTGAGGTTGCATCGCAGGGTAAGGCCAAACGAAACTTTAGTATCAAAATAATAAACGTAAATATAATTTCTAAACTTCCTTATCCAACACTAACGGATAGGGGCAAATTAAAACACATGTCAGTATTAACCGGAAACAAGGAATTTTTTAAAGGCATTGCCCAAGTAAAATACGAGGGCATAGAAAGCGATAACCCACTGGCCTTTCGCTGGTACGATGAAAACAAAATAGTGGCCGGCAAACCCATGAAAGAATATTTAAGGTTTGCCTGCGCATACTGGCATTCCTTTGTGGGAAATGGCGGGGATCCCTTTGGTGAGCCAACGCATTTACATGCCTGGAATGAAAAAGCGGATGCGGTAGAAAGAGCAAAGGACAAAGCCGATGCGGCATTTGAATTTATTACAAAACTGGGGATGCCATTTTATTGTTTTCACGATGTGGATGTAGTGGATTATACCAATGATGTAGCGGACAACGAAAAAAGATTACAATCAGTTACTGCTTATTTAAAAGAAAAGCAGGCCGCAAGCGGCGTTAAATTATTGTGGGGCACGGCTAATTTATTTTCTAACCGCAGGTACATGAACGGGGCTGCCACCAATCCGGATTTTCATGTATTGGCGCATGGGGGCGCACAGGTAAAAGCGGCGCTTGATGCCACCATTGAATTAAAAGGTGAGAACTATGTTTTTTGGGGTGGCCGCGAAGGTTATATGAGTTTGCTGAACACCAATATGAAAAGAGAGAAAGAACACCTCGCTAAATTTTTACATACTGCCAGGGATTATGCAAGAAGGAACGGATTTACCGGAACATTTTTTATTGAGCCCAAACCTTGCGAGCCCAGCAAGCACCAGTATGATTATGATTGCGAAACCGTGATAAACTTTTTACGCCAGAATGACCTGCTGAATGATTTTAAAATAAATATAGAAGTAAATCATGCAACCCTTGCCGGGCATACTTTCCAGCACGAGCTGCAGGTAGCTGCCGATGCAGGTATGCTGGGAAGTATGGACGCCAACAGGGGCGATTATCAAAATGGCTGGGATACCGATCAGTTTCCAAATAATATCAATGAGCTGGCGGAAGCGATGCTGGTGGTTTTGGAAGCGGGTGGGTTAGCAGGGGGTGGTATCAATTTTGATGCGAAGATCAGGCGTAACTCTACCGATGTGGCCGATTTGTTCCATGCGCACATCGGGGGCATGGATACTTTCGCAAGAGCGTTGATAATAGCGGACAATATCCTTCAAAAAAGTGATTATAAAAAATTACGCACCGATCGTTATGCAAGCTATGATACGGGTAAAGGCAAAGCATTTGAAGAAGGCAAATTGACGTTGGAAGACCTTCGTGCTTATGCGATAGAAAATGGCGAGCCGGCAACCATCAGCGGTAAACAGGAATATTTTGAGAATATTGTTAACCGGTTTATTTA
>JANOTW010000682.1:0-6574 GCA_031416575.1 Ferruginibacter sp. | reverse complement strand
TTTTTAGAGATGCCCTTAAAATTCTTAAACTGCACAGGGGTTTGACAGTGAATTTAATTTGTCTGATAATCTTAAAATTCAATCGGTATTTTAATTTATAACGCAATTAAAGATCCCCAATGGTATGCGGTAAAAGGGAGTGACACAACGATGATGCCCATGGCTGCTTCCTCGTTCGGACAACAAAACAGTGACTCACTTTTTTAACCCTTGAACAGTATAACAAAACGATGATGCCATGGAAAACAAATGTCTGTACAACAAGAATTAAAAGTATTAGTAAGAATGATTTACGGAACTGCTACCAACGGTAACTCAACAAAGAAAGTAGTACCCGATCCTATAATGGTTTCAAACCAGATATTACCTTTGCTTTCCTCTACAATACCTTTGCACATTGCCAGGCCTAACCCTGTGCCTGAAGTTTTAGTAGTGAAATTAGGCGTAAATATCTTTGATCTCACCGCCTCGGTTATGCCCGATCCGTTATCCTGAATGGTTACCAACACATGGGTTTCCGATAACATTTCCTGCATCACGATATTCGCCTTTTTATTATCAGGGATAGATTGTAATGCATTTTGAATAAGGTTGGTAAAAAGGCGATTAATATGGGTACGGTCCGCATCAATCATAACCGCTCCGTTCACCGGCTTCCAGGTAAGTTCCAGGTTATCTTCTATTGAGTGCAACTGGGTCAATAATTTCAAAGATTCATTCAGGTCGAACACCTCATTACGCGGATTGCCAATATTGGCAAACTGCGAGAACTCCCCCGCTATCTGGCTTAGGTGATCTATTTGTTCTACCAGGGTTCGGGCTACGCTTTTAGTCAACTCATATACATTACCGGTATTATTATCAATGGCCCTTTGAAGGTATTGCAAACTCAATTTCATTGGGGTAAGCGGGTTTTTAATTTCATGTGCTACCTGTCTTGCCATCTCACGCCATGCTCCTTCCCTTTCACTTTTTGCCAGAGCGGCGGCGCTATTATCCAGTTTAGACACCATCTTGTTATATTCTATTACCAACTCGCCTATTTCATCACGCCTGTTCCAGATAATAGCCTCATTCATTTGCCCCAGGTTTACCGCTTTCATTTTATTACTGATAAAAGAAAAAGACCGGGTAATACGATTGGTTATAAAGAAAGCTACTATTCCCGCTATTAAAAAAATGAACGCATTCAGGTTGATGATGGCTACTAAAAAGTTGGATATTTCCTGGCGTAGTTTTGTTTGCGAAGTAAAATAAGGAATATTCAGAAAGGCATATTCCCTGCCTGCTTCGTCAATTACCGGCACATAATTACTAAGAAATTGTAAAGTACCAATTGTCTCTTCCTTGAAAAATTGAATTTCCTTCAGATGGTTCAAATGGTAATAAGCAACAGGGTCCATCTTATTACTCACTATACCTTTATTATAGGGCAGTGGCAGCGATGATGCCCTGAGCGTGCCTTCCAAATCGTAGAAGTTAATGTCAACCGCATGAATTTCTGAAATTTTCGCAATGACTTTATCCAATTTTTCCCGGTAACCATCGTCGTAAACTTTTATTACATCATCAAAAACGATCAGGTCGGATAATGAATTACGTACTTCATTTTGCAATACGCGGATGGTACGGCTTAATTTTTCCCGGTTATTATTATTGTACCTGTCAATAAAAAATAAAATAGTTACCACGCCTACAATTATAAAGGAGGTGAGGCTGATAAATATGATAGTGCTGTGAACCTGGTTACGGATACTCATTTGCCAATACCTCCTCAATTCGCGCCAGCGTAAGCGGGAACGTATTACCGCATTTAACACATAAAATATGGAAGTGACCAATAAAAAAGCACAAAACAGGTAGGAAAACAAAGTGATGGCTTCAATAAAAAAGTTATCCCTTTTGACAATGATCACTACTTTATCAGCCCCTGCTTTGTACCAAAGCTCATCATGCCCTTTTTGTCCTACTGAATTAAATTCAGTTTTAGGAACCTGGGCAGGTGTTAATTGCAGGGGGAAAGCATAATCATTGTGGCTGCTGACTAATTTCAATTTATTGTAAACGGCGAAAGAATACACCTGGGAGTTTTCGATAGATTTCTCATACCCTTTTAAAAACAATTCAGGATACAATGCATCAATTTTATATCTTTTTGGAGTCGCCAAAATAAATATATATCCCAACAGCTTTCCTGCGGAATCTGAAATATTCTTTTTACTGATATAATTAAACCGGTCATAAGAAACATCGTAGAAGTAAAGATCCGGAATCGCCGTAGGCTTTCCTTGTGTATTCAGTATGGTGGTTAACGTATTAAAAGTAGTGGAATCTTCATTGAACAAAGGTTTTTCATACACATCAAAAGTGAAAATACGCGTATCGTATTTATTTAAATACCCTGTAAAATTGTAATTTAACAAACTGTCCTTTAATAATTTATTGGAAGCGCCCTTCCTGAAATTATCAAACAAAGGAGCAAGCGCTTCACTTCGGAAATCAGTTAATACGGTATTCATCAACCTTTCGCTGGATGGATCAGCCCTGGTAGCAAGGTTTTCCGCATAATGCTTTCGCTGATCAGTTTCCTTGTTTTTATTTTCAACAAGAATGATAAAGGCGATTGACAGGGAAAAGAAAAATAACCAAAAAATCAATCTGGACGAAATGATTTCCGATGCCAGTAAAAAAAGGTGCTTATTATTCAGTAATAAAAGATAAATCAATAACCATATCAGCAGGTATAATTCAAATACCGCATCCGCCGTATTTATCCGGAAGGTTAATACCGCAAGGCCTGTGATGGTTATTACCAGGATAAGCACCATTATATTTTTAGGCAGCAAAGGCTGTAGCAGGTAAATAATTATTTGAGTTATAAAAAAGTACCCGATAGCAATACAACCTAATACAATAAAACCAATTACACTATAAACCGTGAGGGTATAGAAGTTGATTACATCAAAAGAGATTTTAGAATCAGCTACCATTGACCTGAATATATGGCCGCAAAGAAATGTACACAATATTAAAATACATAACCCTGTTAACACGACCATCCATTTAAAGACGGGATTCTTCACCAATATAACAACCTTTTTTTCCTGTATATAAAAACGCGTAAAAAGGACAACCCATAAAAACAACATCGCATTTATCAGCAAATCCCCCAATGTTCGTAATATCGCATTTGAACCATATACAGCCGGATCAAATAATTCGAACTGGCGAAAATTTACCGGAATAGGAAAATAATAACTCACCACTCTTAAACCGGCAACTACCAATACTAAAAACGCAACTCCCTTAAAAAAACTTTTCCGTACAAACCAGGTTGCTACAAACTGTACAAAAATCAATACGAAAAACGCGGCAAGCATTCGGAAAATGGAGGCCAGCGAATTATTATCAACAACTATATTAACAGATTTCGGCTCTAATGAAAAAAGAAACTTCCCTTCTTTGGATTTGATCGCAGGGTCAAGCTCTTCCCCGGATATTGAGTAAGCGTTTTCAATATTTTCACCGGAGGTAAAGGAATTTTTCAGGTAATCATTCGTGATGGTATAATTCCACTTCACTGGGATCAGGGCAACCACCGTCAAATCATTAAAAATACTTTTTCGCCACACGTAATACCCGTTGGATAATTGAATGAAACCGCTTTTACCCCGCATTACCGAAACGTAACCTAATGGATCAACTACCTGTGTACTCCAAAAAAGCAGGTTGAAATTACCCATCTCATTTTTGGCGTATAAGAATAAAAAATATTTTTTTTCCGTAAGTTGTTGCAACTCCTTCTCATCATACGTATTATTGGCAAGATTGCTCAAAAGAACAGTATCGGCGGCGATGGCATCAAAATCATTTTCCTGCTTTGAAATAAAGGCGCTTAATTTTTTGGCGGCTGTTTTTGGTGAAGATGTTCCGGTGAGGTAATTGTCTATGATAAAAGATATAGTAACAAGCCAGGCGGCAGTTATCAATATATAACTGTTTCTTATTAAAAAATGTTTAAATGAATAATTTTTTTGCAATGTAAAATTTTATTGACTGCCCAGGCAGTATGTGAAACTATGCTGGTGTTGAGTTAAAGGTGAATAGGCAATGGGCAATGTGCAATAGGCAATGGGCAATAGTGAATATTTCCCGATTGACTGTTCACAAATTAACCCGTCGTTTTAATAATACATAAAGTCAAGACCTGATTTTCATAAGACACAATGAACCATCAACTATCAACCATCAACCACAAACTTTCAACCATCAACCATGAACCTGTTTTCTGATTTTCCTATCTTATGATCGTTTTATAATATTCCAAATAGCATCCATTTCGTCCAGGCTCATATCATCCAAAGCTTTTCCCGTTTTGGAGGCTGCTTCTTCCATTTTGGTAAACCGGTCAATAAATTTTTTATTGGTTCGCTCCAGTGCATTTTCAGCATCTATCCGCAAAAACCTTGCAAAGTTTATCAAAGAGAAAAAAACATCTCCTAATTCATCTTCCATATCACTTTTATTGCCTGATGCGATTGCCTCAAACAATTCCGCCTTTTCTTCTTCTACCTTTTCCCAAACCTGTTCTTTGTTTTCCCACTCAAAACCCACCTGCTTCGCCTTCTCCTGAAGCCGCATCGCTTTAACGGTGGCGGGTAACGATTTCGGAACACCACTTAATACTGATTTTTTTCCTTCCTTTATTTTTAGTTTTTCCCAATTTCTTTTTACATCTTCTTCATCAGCTACTATTACATCGCCATAAATATGCGGGTGCCGGAAAATGAGTTTTTCGCAAACACCATTTATTACTTCATCAAGCGTAAACTGGTTTTGTTCGGCCCCTATTTTAGCATAAAAAATTATATGCAATAAGATATCCCCCAATTCTTCCCTGATGCCCTTCCAATCTTCTTCAGTAATGGCATCCGTTAATTCGTAGGTTTCTTCAATGGTTAACTGGCGAAGGGTTTGGATGGTTTGCTTTTTATCCCAGGGGCATTTTTCCCTAAGTTCATCCATTATTTGTACCAACCGTAAAAACGCACTGGCATTTGATTGTTGCATATATAAAAATTAAATTTCGGGTAAGGTACGTGGCCTTCTGATAAAGAAGCCAGGGGTACTAAAAAAATTACCGTCAAAATGCGTGATATCATTAAAAAAATGCGTCACCAAATGCCAGGCAGTCTCCTTCGGCTCAATATTTTCCTGCCCGCAATTATGACAAAACGAACCTGCCAACTGCGCATTGCAGTTCAAACGGATTTTTTCGCTTCTCTCTTTTAAGTGGCTCACTTACACAGAATTTTGTTAAAAATAATAAAGATAAGTGGCATCTAAACTTTTGGCATCAATTAAGCTATAGGCAATGGTAAAATTTTACCCAAACAGTTTATTATTGAATGAATGAATTTCAACCTGGAATAATTTATTTATCCTAATCATTTTCAGTTTATAACACTGTAATTTAATATTAACCCTTTCACTATCTTATTTTTACCAATGAAAACAACCTTTATGCGCAAACCAATATTGATTATACTTCTGCTACTTACTGCAGTCACCTTTGCTGAAGCTCAATATTATTATAAGGATATCGTAAGTAATAAACAGGTATTAGCCGAAAGAAAAGTGTTAAAAGAACAAAAGATCAGGAACATCCAGGTGCATAGTTTTGAAGGCAACAGCGAGCCCAGCCCAGGTTTTTTTTGCGAAAAAAAAATCAGTAAAGATTACCGCCGGTTAGAAACTTACACAAAATCCAATATTACAGGCAAGTCATTACTTACCGCTTTTTATAATGATAATGATCAAATAATTCAATCAACTGACAGTTCTGATCTTTCTGTTACCACCTCCTTATATCAATATGATGATAAGGGTAATATTACCATTATTACGTCCTATTCACATTCAAATGATGATGATTTTACTACCCGTCTTGTTGAAGAACATCAGTATATGTATGATGCGAAAGGCAGGCCGGTAAAGATGTTGCGTATCAGGAACCAAAAAGATTCATCCAATGTAATATTCACTTTAGATGAGAATGGCAATGTAACAGATGAAAATGATATGGGTAAAAATGGCAAACATTATTACTATTATTACAACGATAAGAAAAGGCTGACGGATATTGTAAAATTCAACGTGGTAAAAAATAAATTGCTGCCGGATTTCATGTTTGAATACAACAGCGCCGGGCAGGTAACTCAAATGGTAACCGTGGAGGAAGGCATCAGCGGTGATTATTATACCTGGAAATATGTTTACAATGATGGCCTGCGTATAATTGAAAAATGCTTTTCCAAAGAAAATATCCTGTTAGGGTATTTTGAGTATGAATACAATTAGTGTGGTATCCCCCACCCCTTGGCTAGCAGGGAGGCCCATAACAACAATTATTTTTAACGCCAGTTAAAATAATTGTTAGTGTTTTAAAGTGCCGGGCTTTTGAATTACTTCCATGCAATCATATTTTTTGTCCGGGCTATGAAGCTATGTGGAACATCGTTGCATCGCCCTCTTGTACTGAATACCAATGGGGAACTTTTATTGCGTTTTATTG
>JANOTW010000681.1:0-5224 GCA_031416575.1 Ferruginibacter sp. | reverse complement strand
ATCTCGTATTTTCTTTTCTGTTCGAGGGGCAATGAAAAGAATTCCTGAACATATTTGTACAGGTCACCAATTAATTCATCGGATACACCATGATTCTTTACTGCGACAAATCCAACTTCTTCGTAAGCTTTGCCCAATTCCTGAACAAACGCATTTTTTATTTTTGAATCTCCCTTTAAAAAATCTGCAAGGTCAACTGATGGAATCGGCATAATATAAGATTTTCAGGTAAATAAAGTAAGACTATAAAACTACGGAAATAAAATTTTCAACCATTAAGATTTATAGAATCTTGTAATGAACTTTTTAAACCCCGGTCAGGAAAATATTGTCTCCATTATTATTACAATTGGGTGCATTCCAAATTGTCGGTACCCTTATCAAGGCTGTGGCTGGTGTCCTCAGTAATTAATTTAAAACGCAATTAAAGTCCCCCAATGTTATTCAGTACACGAGGGCGATGCAACGATGTTGAGAAATGAAATATAGCTTGGACAAAAAACTGTATTGCGAAATCCCGATTTTTTTCGGGAATGCCATGTAATTCTTCTGCCCGGACAAAAAAAAGAATGGTTGTATGGAAGGGTGTCCCTATACGCATTCGCTATCGGGATTATCAATGCAACGATGATGCCCATTGCTTCACTGCCTGGACAAAAAATTTTTACTCACGTTTTTATCCCTTGACAAGTATAATGGCATTCCAAATTATAACCCATACCTTTTACTTATCTCCAGCATTCTTTCAATAGGTTTCCTGGCAGCTATCCTTAAATCTTCATCCATAGTTATTTCTGGTTGCTCATATTCCATACATAAGTACAATTTTTCCAATGTATTTAATTTCATGTGAGGGCAATCATTACAGGCGCAACTGTTATTAGGTGGCGCTGGTATAAACGTTTTGTGAGGGCTTGCCTTTTGCATCTGGTGTAGTATTCCCGCCTCTGTAGCCACTATAAATTCCGTGCTGGTACTTTGTTGTGAATATTTTAATAAGCCCGTAGTGCTACCTATAAAGTCCGCTACTGCCAGTACGGCATCTTCACACTCGGGATGAGCAATTACTTTAGCCCGGGGATGACGAATTTTTAGTTTGGTTATTTTTTCGAGACTGAATATTTCATGCACCATACAAGCTCCATTCCATAACACCATATTACGCCCTGTCTTTTTATTCAAATACGCACCCAGGTTTTTGTCGGGCGCAAATATTATCTTTTGCTCTTTCGGTAAACTTTCAATTATTTTTTCAGCATTGCTGCTCGTACAAATAATATCACTTAATGCTTTCATCCCGGCAGAGCAATTAATATAAGTAATTACGAGATGACCGGGGTGCTTATCCTTAAATAATTTAAATAAAGCCGGCGGGGCGCTATCGCTTAAAGAGCAGCCTGCCTTTAAATCAGGAAGCAATACTTTTTTGCCAGGATTTAAAATCTTCGCTGTTTCGGCCATAAAATGTACTCCGGCAAATACAATAATATCCGCCTGTGTTTTTTCCGCCTGTTGTGCAAGCCCCAGGCTATCACCAATAAAATCCGCTACATCCTGTATATCCGGCTCCTGGTAATAGTGCGCCAGTATAATAGCGTTCTTTTGTTTTTTTAACCTTTCAATTTCAGCAAACAGGTCAATGTTCACATCTATATCAATATCCAAAAAACCGGCAGTTTCAATATTTGATTTTGCAGTGTTAATATCTGTCATAATATGTATTAATACTTTTTTTATTTAAATAAACTTACTACTATTAGGGGTGTGGATATGTGGAAACATTATTTTGTAAATATTTGTAAAATTAAAATAAAGGTTTTATCCACCCTCATCCACATTTAATTAACAATTGGTATTACAATTATGTTTGCCTGGTTTCCTTAACTGGCAATGATTTTAAAAACAAACCAATTTTTTTTGCACCAGGGGTTAATAAACTTTCCGGTTGATAACAAATTAGTAATATTGAAAGCTATCTATGTTAAACCAGTACCTGATAACTTATCCTCCATCAACATCCCGGTGAAGCCAATTGAAATAATGAATAAGTTATACTCTAAATATCCTCTGCGGCAAATAATAAATAATGGCTTTACCAACAGTTAAACAGGTTTATTAACACAACCATGTTAATAGTGATGATAACCACTGTAGCAGCCATATCCATTGCAAAATTACAGCATGATGCTATCAGTACCTTAACCATTACAAAAAAATTTTGAACGGTCTATATAACTATTGAATATTATTGATCCATCATTGGTATTTATTTTTTATAATTAATGCTATCAATAATGTGAACGCTTATAAATTTTTATAATGGGCGCTTAATTTTTATATTTATATATCACATAATATGATAGCCATATTTTCGTAAACGCTTATTGCAACTCATTTTATGCAGCTTATACCTCCGTATTTTTTAGCTATTCGTATCCTTTTTTACACTATTTTTGCCGTCAATTTTAATTAAAACAAAAATGCAGATAATACAGAACATTCGTGAAAAGGGTGCGGCCATTGTAATTGGTGTAATTGCGCTAAGTTTAATTGGTTTTATATTGATGGATGCAAAACCCGGGGGTAATGGCGGTATTTTTAGTGGCAATCCTTCTTCCACTATTGGTAAAATCAATGGTGAGCCTATAGAATATAACGAGTTTAATGCCAAAGTAAAACAGGCCGAAGAACAATATGGTGGCCGTGTAAGCGGAACCCAGGTATATGAAATCCGCCAATCGGTATGGGATCAGTTGGTGGCTGAAAAAGTATTGGTGAAAGAATTTGAAAAACTTGGGCTTAGTTTTTCTCCTAAAGAGATGAGTAGTATCATGTTTAGCAACGATGCCCCTTATGCATTGAAACAGGCATTTAGTGATAAGGCTACCGGCCAATATGATATTGCCAAAGTGCAGGAATGGTGGCAACAGGCAAAAAAATCAAAAGGTGAACAAAGAGATGCCATAGAAAGCCAGATAGTAGAGCCTATGAAATTACAGGCGCTCTATAATAAGTATAACAGTATGCTTGCCGCAAGTGCGTATTATCCTTCGTGGATGCAGCAGAAGGATATTGCGGAAAGTAAAACATTCGCGTCTATTTCTTTTGTAGCTGTTCCTTATAATGTAATTAGCGACAGTACCGTTAAAGTAAGCGATGAAGAAATAATGGATTATATGAAAAAACATAAAGCCATTTACAAACAGGACGGCGGAAGGAATATTTCCTATGTAACTTTTAGCGCTAACCCATCCGCGGCCGATACACTTAAATCATTGGATGCGGTTTCAGTTTTAAAAGCGCCATTTGTTGCTGATACCAACGCAAAAGCGTTTATTGCAAGAAACATGAGCGCTATCAATTTTTATGATGGTTATACACTTAAATCAAAATTAGCGATGGCGCAAAAAGATTCCATCGCGGCTTTATCAACCGGTAATGTATTTGGTCCATACCTTGATGGTGGAAATTTTGTATTGGCAAAAATGGTAAATGTGCGACAATTGCCAGATAGTGTTAAAGTTCGTCATATTCTTGTAAGCACTAAAGATCCACAATCCGGGCAGCCGCTTCTGGAAGATAGTATCGCTAAAAAAAGAATTGATAGCATTGCGGCAGCTATTCAGAGTGGAGCGGATTTTAATGAAATGGTTATTAAATATACCGATGACAAAGGAAGCAAGGATAAAAAAGGAGAGTATGATTTTACTTCTACTCAATTTGGCAGCCTGGCGAAAGAGTTTGCCGAAACAATTTTTTACGGCGGTACCGGAGATAAAAAAGTAGTACACACCGATTTTGGATGGCATTATATAGAGGTATTAAATCAAAAGAATTTTGAACCGGCCTATAAAGTCGCCTACCTCGCAAAGCAAATTTTAGCAACGGATGAAACAGTAAACAGTGCAAGTATAAAAGCCACCAAATTATCTGGTGAAGCAAGAAATGCCAAATCCTTAGAAAATTATATTATCAAAAATGGTATTCAAAAAGTAGATGTACCAGATATGATCAAACAAAATGATTACAGGTTAGGCGGCTTGCAGGATGCAAGACAATTGATCAAATGGGCCTTTGATGCAAAACAAGGTGAAGTAAGTGAGCCATTTAGTATTGAAGATCAGTTTGTAGTGGCAGTAGTTAATAAAATACAACCCGAAGGTTTACCCGATGCAAAAACTGCAAGGCCATTGGTGGAGCTTACAATAAGAAATTTGAAGAAAGCGGAACTGATCACTAAAAAATTAACCCCAACCCCAACCCTGGAATCTGTAGCAGCAGCATACAATTTACAAATAGGAACTGCGGGTGCAGACTCCTCGCTTTCTTTTAGTTCTCAAATCATCAATGGTGTGGGCAATGAACCAAAAGTATTGGGCGCTTCATTTAATAAAGCATTCCAGGCAAAGGTATCGGAACCAATAACCGGCACAAATGGCGTGTATGTAATAAAAATAAACAGCATTGGCAATAAGCCCGCTGATACTCCTGAGATGCTTGCTCAACAGGCAGATCAGCGTACAAAAGGATTATTACAACAGGGGTCTGGCTGGTTTGAGTCATTAAAGAAAACCGCTAACATAAAAGATAACCGCAGCAAGCAATTTTAATAAAACCGTATTTAAATATCCGCGGCCGGGCCTGATGGCCCGGCTGTTTTTATTTAACCCGATTTGTATTTTTAAAACCTAAAATATTTACCAGTAATACTTTCATCGCGTTTGACTTTTTATAGTAGTAATAATAAGAATCCTTACCCTTCGTAATTTTAATTTATTATATGTACCGGGCTGATGTACTGCAATTAAGTTTCATTGGCAGGCCTCCCGGTTTTTTATTGGGATATTACTTTATAAACAACCATACTTTTTTTTTGTCCGGGCTAAGAATTTCATGGCAGCATCGTTGCATTGATAATCCCGATAGCGAATGCGTGTCGGGACAGTCTATCCCGATAGGGAAGCGTATCGGGACCCTTCTATACAACCATTCTTTTTTTTGTCCGGGCAGAAGAATTTCAATTAGGCATCGTTGCGTCGCCCTCGTGTACTGAATACCATTGGGGAACTTTAATTGCGTTTTATGTTCGACGCATCAAATTTCTCCGTCCCGTAGGGACATAATATCGGTAGCCAGAAAAAAAATACATTCATAGTCCCGTAGGGACGTGATAACATTCCAAGGTTTTTTAAATTTTCCACTGTCCCTAAATTCTTTATTTCAC
>JANOTW010000680.1:0-3767 GCA_031416575.1 Ferruginibacter sp. | reverse complement strand
TGGGTACAAATGGTGGTGGATTTTTTGGGGCCAACTCCGCACATCCGCTTGAGAATCCAAACTATATCACCAACATGACAGGGATGGTTGCACAAATGCTCATTCCCTTTGCACTCATTTTTGCATTCGGATTTTATACAAAGCGAAAAAAATTAGCCTGGACAATTTTTGGGGTAATGACACTTGGATTTTTAATTCTAACCGTTCCCACAATAGTGCAGGAGATGAATGGCAACCCGGCGATAGCGCAGATGGGCGCCAACACAGGCCTGGGTAATATGGAAGGAAAAGAAATAAGGTTTGGCAGCGCCGCATCCGCTTACTGGAGCATAGCCACCACCGTTATCTCCACCGGTTCTGTTAATTCAATGCACGACAGTTTCATGCCCATCAGTGGTATGAACCAAATGCTTGCCATGATGACAAATGCATTCTATGGCGGCTGCGGTGTAGGCTTTTTAAACTTCTTCATATTCATCATCATTGCTGTATTCATCAGTGGATTAATGGTAGGCCGTACCCCTGAATTTTTGGGTAAAAAAATAGAGGCCAAAGAGATGAAGATAGCCATGATCATCGCCTTGTTGCATCCGTTTCTGATACTTGCAGGCACGGCGCTATCCGCATATTTTGTTGCACATCATCCCAACATTGACTGGGCTGTTAAGCCTGCCAACTGGTTAAATAATCCCGGTTCGCACGGCTTCAGCGAAATGTTGTACGAATACACCTCCAGTTCTTCCAACAACGGCAGCGGCTTCGCAGGGCTGGGAAATAATAATATTTTCTGGAATGTAACCACAGGTATCGTAATGATCCTGGGGAGGTTTCTGCCCATCATTGGCCCGCTGGCTATTGCAGGAATTCTTGCAGGTAAAAAATTTATTCCGGAAAGCGCCGGTACTTTAAAAACTGATACGGCGACTTTTGGTATCGTCATCTTCACGGTCATTGTAATTGTCGCAGCGCTATCGTTTTTCCCTGCATTAACCCTGGGGCCGTTAAGCGAATATTTTGCCCTTAATCCCTAAAGGGACTTGAAAAAAGGAAAATATTTATGTACCGGGCCGAAGTTCTTTTGTCATCATCGTTGCGTCGCACTCTTGTACTATATACCAATGAATGAACGCATCAAACAGTACAATGCAAAATGGAAAGTATAAGAAAGTAAAAGCGTAGCGCTGTAAAAAATTGAATTAATAATGCTGCTTTCTTTTTAAATATAGTGGATAAAAGTTCCACACGGCTATATAAGTACAAGTCCCGATTCAAGTGTAACATCGGGATGCCCCGATAAAAAATCGGGGCAAGTGACACAACGATGTACCACAGAATTCTAAATGACTGGAAAAAGGATAAACAGCAAAGCTTACTTGTTATTCAGTAATTCACTTTTTATAAAACTTAACACTTGAAAAAGATTTTGCTCATAAGAAGGTTAAACATTTGTTTCGATAAGTACATGTTTATGATGAGGATAGGTACTGATCGCAGGATAATGTGGCGCATTATCCCATCGTATAATCAAGGAGCCATCGGCATTTTGCCAATGGTAAGCATAATCTAATAAAACATTTTGAATTATGATTTCACGTAAAAAAATAACCGTCCCATTAATAAGCGCAACGCTGATTTTTGTTTTAACCAGGTCGCTCCGGGCATCATGCATCAATATTTTAAATGAAATAATGCATTCGGTAAATTGGGAGAGTGTTAATAACATTAAGCAAGCCGGGCAAGCCGTTTTTGTAAAATATTCAATTGCTTTAATTCAGCATTCCATGAGGCGCTGTCATCTTCTTTTTCAAAAACCGATATCTGTAACAGGGAAAAATTTTTACAGAAATCCGCATAATCCATTTTATGCTTTTCTTCAAGAATTTCAATATTTTTTACACAAAAGCTTATTTCCTGCAGCACCTTTTCTCTCGCCTGCGTAAGGGCGAAAGCTTCAATGGAGCCGTAGCCCATTTGTGCTACAGTTTCGTGTAAGGCCAAAGATTGATCGTTGATAAGCATACAATTTAATTATAGTTAAAGTTACAAAAAATGAGTACTTCAAAACAAAATAAACTTTTCGAACCTGCTTTGGTATCCACAGCCCTGCGCCAGTCATTTATAAAACTCAACCCACGCATTATGTTTCGCAACCCGGTAATGTTTACCGTGGAGCTTGGAACTATTGTTATGCTGATTGTTTCAATCTGGATACTAACCGGCGAGCAATCGCAGGGAAGTTTTGTTTATAACTTCATCATATTCCTGGTGCTTTTAGCAACTTTGTTATTTGCCAACTTTGCCGAAGCTATTGCTGAAGCAAGAGGTAAAGCACAGGCAGACAGCTTGCGCAAAACAAGGCAGGATACCCCCGCGAAGAAAATATTTCCGGTCGGTGAAATATATACCGATGAAGTGAAAATAGTCCCTTCATCGCAACTGGAACCGGGTGATCATTTTGTATGTGAAACGGGTGATATAATCCCGATGGATGGCGAGATAATTAAGGGAATCGCCACTATTGATGAGAGCGCAATCACTGGTGAAAGTGCACCGGTAATCCGTGAAGCCGGTGGCGATAAATCTTCTGTAACAGGCGGGGGTGCATTTCAAATTTTCGCTTCTGTTTCGAGGCTGTGGCCGGTGAGGACACCGACCACGGCTGTTTACCCTGGCTGGGGTCCCCACCAGCCAGCGAAAATTTGAAATGCACCCACAAAAACTATGAATTTATAAAAAGAGTTATTACATTAGCCTTCCAATTAAAACCACCTTGTCTTTTTTCATCCCGATTATTTTCCGTACAATTTGATAAACACCGTTCAATCCGTTCGATGCTGTTTTTTATTTGTCTGTTGTAAAACAGATTTCATTTATAAACCAAAAAAACAAACCATGCGTAAACTATTGCTCTTTCCCGCAATTATCATCATCGCCATCCTTTTGGCAAATGCCTGCAATTACCAGCCAGCCCCACAAAAAGAAACAACCGGCGCCCCTGTCCCCTCTGCAGAAGAAAAAATTAAAAGAGGTGACTATCTCGTTGCCTCCCTGGATTGTGATATTTGTCATTCACCAAAAAGGATGGGGCCACAGGGACCGGAAATTATTCCGGAATTAAGGTTGAGCGGCCACCCGGCTAATGGCGCGACACCTCCAACTGATGAGAAAATACTGAAATCAGGTTGGGTGTTATTTTCACCCTTTTTCACTTCTTATATTGGCCCATGGGGACAATCCTATTCGGCCAACATCACCAGTGATTCAACCGGTATTGGCATGTGGACAGAAGCACAATTCAAAAAAGCCATCCGTGAAGGAAAATGGAAAGGGCTTGATAATACAAGGCCATTACTGCCACCTATGCCCTGGGATGCTTACAAAAATTTAAACGATGCGGATATTGAAGCCGTATTTGCTTTTTTAAAAAACACCAGGCCGGTGAACAATGTCGTGCCGCAGGCAAAACTCAATCCTCCCCCAAAAATGTAGTTGAAGACGGGCAAAGAAAAAATGAAGGCTGGCGAAATGCCGGCCTTTGTTTTATTGCTTTGTAAACCGGTGCGCCTGCATTTCATATCCGTTGTAGTAACGCACAATATATTGATAGTGGTGAAGGGGACTATTTCTTTAGAAACAACAAAATGAAACCGAAAGTGGCTGCAATCTGGCCGGTGCATCCCAAATTCGTCTCGCAGCGTGGCTGCAAAATAGCCAACATACACTTTGTTGATTTTCAATAATTTGACAATGGTGTATATATAATTGTC
>JANOTW010000679.1:0-5362 GCA_031416575.1 Ferruginibacter sp. | reverse complement strand
TCATGGGGCGCCAGGTATTAAGAACATTGCTAAAAGAATTCACCTGCTGAGCCTGCAATTGGAAAGCCAACTAACGGGCATGGGTGTGCAACAATTGAATGCCTGCTGGTTTGATACATTGAAAATAAAAATAGCGGATGTTGATAAATTAAAAGAAGTAGCTGAGCGGCATGAAATGAATTTCAATTATTGTAATGATGGTACTGTTGGAATAAGTTTGGATGAAACCACTACGCAGGGTGATGTACATCGAATAGCAAAAGTGTTTGCTGAAGCAACCGGCAAAACGCTTGTAGAAAATAATCCGGCAGATTCGGTTTCCTATAAATTTCCGGATGAATTAAAAAGAACCACTTCTTTTTTACTGCATCCAGTTTTTAATACGCACCACAGCGAAACGCAGATGATGCGGTACATTAAATTTTTAGAGAACAAGGATTTGAGCCTCAATACATCCATGATAAGCCTGGGTAGTTGTACCATGAAGCTGAACGCCGCCTCGGAATTAATACCGGTTAGCTGGCCTGAGTTTAGCAGGTTGCATCCGTTTGCACCGGCTGATCAAACCGTTGGCTACCAGCAGGTGATAACGGAATTAGAAAATTATTTAAGTACGATAACGGGTTTTGCGGCTACTTCTTTACAGCCTAACAGTGGGGCCCAGGGCGAATACGCAGGATTATTAACCATCAGGGCTTATCATGCTTCAAGGGATGAAAGCCATCGCAATGTGGTGTTGATTCCTATATCCGCCCATGGCACCAATCCTGCAAGCGCTGTGATGGCAGGTATGAAAGTGGTTGTTACCAAATGTGATGAAGCAGGGAATATTGACGTTGCCGATCTTAAAGAAAAAGCGGAAGAACATAAAAATGACCTGGCAGCATTAATGGTAACTTATCCATCTACGCATGGCGTGTTTGAAGAAAGTATCCGTGAAATTTGCGATATCATACATCAGCATGGCGGACAAGTGTATATGGATGGCGCTAATATGAATGCCCAGGTAGGCTTAACCAGCCCTGGTATGATTGGCGCTGATGTATGCCATTTGAATTTACACAAAACCTTCGCTATACCGCATGGTGGCGGCGGCCCGGGTGTGGGGCCCATTTGCGTAGCTACGCAATTAGTTCCGTTTTTACCCGGCCACGTAAAGATGGAGAATAAAACAACCAACACGCATGCCGTAAGCGCCGCACCTTATGGCAGCGCCAGTATCTTACTGATCAGCTATGGGTATATTAAAATGCTGGGAACAAATGGAATACGTAATGCGACTGAGTATGCGATATTGAACGCCAATTACATGAAAGTAAGATTGGAGAAATATTACCCGATTTTATACACGGGTAAAAATGGTACCGCGGCACATGAATTCATTGTTGACCTGCGGCCTTTTAAAACAAGCGCCGGCGTAGAGGCCGAAGATGTAGCCAAAAGATTGATGGATTATGGTTTTCATGCCCCTACCCTTTCATTTCCGGTGGCGGGTACTTTAATGATAGAGCCCACAGAGAGTGAAGATAAAGCGGAACTGGATCGGTTTTGTGATGCACTGATTGGTATTTATCATGAAATAAAAGCAATAGAAGAAGGCAGGGCCGATAAAAAAGAGAATGTTTTAAAAAACGCCCCGCATACCCAGCGGGTGATTTGTGCCGATGAATGGACAAAGCCCTACACCAGGCAACAAGCTGCCTTCCCATTACCTTACGTTCAGGAAAATAAATTTTGGCCGGGCGTAAGCAGGGTTAATAATACTTATGGCGACCGCAATCTTATTTGTACTTGTGAACCTACAGAAAGTTATATGGAACCGGCTTTGAGTTAATTGTTACAAGGTCAAAATACTGAGTTGTATTTTTTTTGAGCCGGACTAAAGTGCTGCTTTTAAGATTCGTTGAGCCCGTATATCCCAATAACGCAGCGTATCTGAATACTTTTATCCAATCATTGTTATTTATGTACACTCATTTTTACTGAGCAAGGCCGAAGTATCATGGCAAAATCGTTGTAGCTTGCCCCAACAGTATTGTTGTGGGGTCAATCTTCCATTCATTTATACTTTTTTTGTTGTCCGGGCTGAATTATTTCATGGCATCATCGTTGCATCGCCCTCGTGTACTGAATACCATTGGGGATCTTTCATTACGTTTTTTAAAACAATGCTAAAATTATATCCCATCAATTTTTTCAGCCTTATCAAATAACACTACAAGCTGCTCTTTATACTTTATACTAAATACCTTTTTATCCCCATGTACCCCGGCATACCATTGGATATCTTTCATTACGTTGTATATAGGGAAACCACCTATTCGTAATATGGGCACAATTGTACTTTTTATTATTATTGCACAAAATAAAATGCAGGATTTTATCCCTTTCGAATAATAAGTAAAAGGAGAATTATAAAAAAAATCAACCAGGGTTGAGATTTTTTAATGCTGCGATGGATTTGCAGTATAGAATAAATTCGTATATTTCATCATGCAACACAATCAATTTCTTTTATACGGCGCCAATGGTTACACGGGGCGGTTAATCGCCCAACTTGCATCAGCTTATGACCTCAACCCAATTCTTGCCGGGCGGAATGAAAAAGCAATTCAACAATTATCAGAAGAATTACGCTTACCTTATCGTATTGTTGATTTGAATAACCCGGCACAGTTGCAGAATGCAATGACTGATGTAGATCTGGTACTACATGCCGCCGGGCCCTTTCAATTAACGGCCAGGCCAATGATAGATGCCTGTATTGCAACCCACACCCACTATATAGACATCACCGGTGAAATACCCGTATTTGAAATGGCTAAACGTTATAATGACGCTGCTGTTCAATCGGGCATCATGCTGATGCCCGGTGTTGGTTTTGATGTGGTGCCGACAGATTGCATGGCCTTGTTTCTTAAAAATAAATTACCGGATGCTACCTCACTTCAACTTGCATTTGCTACTTCCGGAGGAGGCTTATCACATGGCACCGCTAATACGATGGTAATGGGGTTGGGTGAAGGCGGCGCTGTAAGGGAAAATGGCAAAATAGTGAAGAAGCCCCTTGGCCATAAAGGAATGTGGATCAATTTTTCTGCCGTAGCCGGAGAAGATAAAAAATTGTTTGCGATGACCATTCCCTGGGGTGATATTTCTACCGCGTATTTTACTACTGCAATACCCAATATTGAAGTTTACTCCGCTATTTCGCCTAAAATATATAAATTATTAAAATTACAGGGAGCCTTTAACTGGCTGCTTAAAACATCCCTGATTCGCAAGTTCGCCAACAAAAAAATAAATGAAAAGCCTGCCGGGCCTTCAGATGAAGCCAGGGCTAAAAGCAGTAGCCTGGTTTGGGGAAAAGTACAAAACCTGCAGGGCAAAACTGTGCAGGCTGTTATGCAGGTAAAGGATGGCTATACCCTAACAGCGCACAGTAGTTTACTAATTGTGCAAAAAATTTTAGAAGGTAATTTTATAACCGGCTATCAAACGCCTGCGGCAGTATATGGGGAAGATCTGATACTTGAAGTTCCGGATACAAAAAGAACCTTAGCTTTTTACAGTTAAGGTTCTTTTTGCAATTACTTATATTAACTGAAATGAAACAGGTTGTAAAATCCTTTTAAAGAAAACGATCAAACATTCCGTCCTTTTCTAACATTTAAACCTGAACAGGAGCTTGCTTCGGCAAGGAAATACGATTGAATTCGGCGCCGCTGAATATTTTCGCCAATTTATTATCCTGTGATTGCTTCCACTCATTAATATTGGTTTCGGATACAATACGCCAGAAGTTTTTTGATTTTAAATCCTCGTAATCAGGAGATTGAACAAAAATACCCAGTATGGTATTTCTTTTTTTAAACTCAATTTTAACTGCGTTTTTTGCAAGGTGCCCACCTTCTATAAATTTGGCAATTACTTCGTTTATCATGAATTTTTTTTGCGAATATAGGCTTTTAAAGCCGTAATTGTTGAAGTTTTTTCAACAGGGAGGGTGGTAAAAGCATCGATCTTTGATTTCATTTTATTTGGCCGGATAAATGATCAATGCCCAATTCGGGGTTTTTACCTTTAACTCCGGTAAAAAAACCGATGATCCTATTAATATCTTCCGCTTCATTTTCAGTGGTATAAAATGGTGATGCAAACCGAAATTCCTTATGTTCAAAATCAAGCGCCAATAGCACGATCGGTACATTTGCCGTTTGGGCGATATGATAAAAACCGGTACGCAGGCGGTCAACTTTCTTTCTTGTTCCTTCGGGGGATAGGGCAATGGCAAATGATTCATTGCTTTTAAACATATTTACTACCTGGTCAACAAAATTGTTACTGCCAGAGCGGTCAACCGGTACGCCGCCCAGTTTGCGGAAAATGAAACCAAAAGGTGGTTTAAATAATTCTTTTTTAGCTATAAACTTTATATGATCCAGTTTCAAAACACTCCTAAAGGCAAATCCCATCAATACATCCCAACTGCTGGTATGTGGCGCCACCACCATTACATATTTTTTAAGATCCGCCGGTACAGTACCCACTGCCTTCCAACCGGTAATTTTCAGGTATAATTTAAAAAGCAAATGTAACAATCGCCCTGTATTTTATTTACTGCAACTTAATCTTTTGTTTAGTATTTACAATAACCCAAAAACCCGCAAGTAAAAAATCCGTTCAAAAAATTACCTTAGCTTTTGGGGATCGTTTGCCAAAATCTGTTTGAACGGACATTTGCACCCACTCTACCTCATTACGTATAATACTCAAGAAGGTTCCTTGAAAATTGGGTTTTAGCTTTTTATCTTTTTTTTACTTGCGGAATTAAGATAAATGTTGCCAGTTTAATAACTTCGGAGCAACTTACCTGGTAAAAATAAAAAAGCTTTATTTCTCAGTTAGACTTATCCGGTTAAGAATATTGATGATGCTACATTACCGTGGCATCGCTCAATAGTGAGTATCTATTGAACAGCCTTCGGCAAATATGATTGCTGATTAAAATTCAACTTTTTGTAATTGTTCTACTAAAGGCATCTCACTAAATGTTTTTCCATTTAATTCCCTGCCTGCTTTCTTTTTATTGGTTCCACCCCATTGCTTAAAGAAAAATGCAACTTTATTTTTTGCACATTGTTCCTGGATATCTAACACCCAGTCTGCATGCATCGGCCTTGGCGTCCTGCCACTTTCGCCTCCTGCAATTAACCAATCAATTTTTTTCAAATTCATTTTAGGTAATGGCCCTATCAGCGGCTCGCAGGAAAGAAATTTTGTTTTTGCATTTGTCCGTCTCAAATAATCAATCCGGCTTGTTACTCTACTATCCTCAACGGAAACACCCATCCATATATTT
>JANOTW010000678.1:0-8015 GCA_031416575.1 Ferruginibacter sp. | reverse complement strand
CCCCTCCGAAGGAGGGGTTAAAAGCAGGAGTTTGATGGGGGTTAAAGCATTCATTTCGGGTAACAGTTATATTTTTTATTGGCCGGACAAAGGATTCATGGCCGCATCAAATTTCTTCGTCCGCTGCGGCGGACATAATATTGGTAGCCAGAAAAAAATCATTCCATAAGTCCGCTGCGGCGGACTAAAAGGGATCCCTGTTTTATTGTTGTTATTAGCGAAACATCACCATATCTTATTTGGGTAGTGTTACCGCATACCAACAGGGATCTTTAATTGCCTTTTAAACTCCTCAAGGGACAAAACAGTGAATTTTATTTGTTGGATAACCTAAAAGCCGAACTCGTATTTTAATTAATAACGCAATTAAAGATCCCCAATGTTATGCGGTACAAGAGGGCGATGCAACGATGATGCCCATTGCTTCACAGCCTGGACAAAAAAAATTATTCACCTTTTTATCCGTTGCGAAGTATAATTGGAAAAATACCCGGTTTTAATAATCTAATGGCGCTTATATTTGGTATTGTTGATGAATGAATATTTTTTATGTTTGGTCAGTTAACCCTTTGTCATTATTTTTGCTGCCTGATGATAATAATCAAACATGCAATTTTTACGAAAAAACAGTCCGGCATACTGGAAGGTTAGTTAGTATTTTGTTTGTTGTACAATATGCAAAGCCTTCCGCAAAAACGGGAGGCTTTTTTTTGTCTTTAGGCATTTCTAAAAAGATTGCGAAACAAAGAATGCCAGGGTGGGCAAAGGCGATTGAATAAATTGAAAAGTATTTTAAATTGAATAAGTATTATTTAACTAAACAATAAAACAACGAAAAATGAAAGTAGCTGTAATTGGTGCAACAGGATTGGTAGGCAGTAAAATGTTGCAGGTATTGGCCGAAAGGAATTTTCCGGTAACCGAATTAATTCCCGTAGCGTCTGAAAGATCAATTGGTAAGGAAGTGGAATTTAAGGGAAAGAAATATAAGATAGTTGGTTATGCCGATGCAATTGCCGCCAAACCGAATGTGGCCATCTTTTCGGCAGGTGGCAGCACTTCACTGGAACTGGCGCCTTTATTTGCCCAAGCAGGCATTACAGTAATTGACAATTCAAGCGCATGGCGGATGGACCCGACAAAGAAACTGGTGGTGCCGGAAGTAAATGCCGATGTATTAACAGCGACAGATAAAATTATCGCCAACCCCAATTGCTCAACAATTCAAATGGTAGTGGTATTAAAGCCCTTGCACGATAAGTATAAAATTAAAAGAGTAGTGGTATCCACCTATCAAAGCGTGACAGGTACCGGTGTAAAAGCCGTGGAACAATTACGGGCAGAAAGAGCAAAAGAGGTAAGTGGCGAAAAAACTACTTATGAAATGGCCTATAAATATCCCATCGACCTGAATGCCATTCCACAGATTGACGTGTTCCTGGAAAATGGCTACACCAAAGAAGAAATGAAAATGACCAATGAAACAGTAAAGATCATTGGCGATGAAAATATAAAAGTAACCGCTACTACTGTACGCATTCCGGTAGTGGGTGGCCATAGTGAAAGCGTAAACATAGAGTTTGAAAATGATTTCGACCTGGATGAACTGAGAGGCCTGTTAAGCAAATCACCGGGTATAGTGGTACAGGATGATATCGCCAATTTCATTTACCCCATGCCGTTAACGGCCCATGAAAAAGATGAAACTTTTGTAGGAAGGATAAGAAGGGATGAAACGCAGCCAAACACACTCAACTGCTGGATAGTAAGTGATAACCTGCGCAAAGGCGCCGCCACCAATGCGGTGCAGATTGCCGAGTATTTGATGGAGAAGGGGATGTTGTAAGGGGTCATGAAGACTTGACGGAAAGGGTTGCCATGCTATAATAGGTTGGCAACCCTGGCATGCCGCCTGGTAAAATATACCCAATGGTAAGCGGAAGGGAGTAGAACAATCCCACTACAGGCGGGAATTAATTGAAAAACAAATGCATAAAAAAAGTTTCCGAAACCAAGCAACATTGAATGTTATATAAAGATTAGTGTGCAGAACTGGTCAATTCATTTTCCTTTGACTTATTTCATTTAATTGCAAGATTCTTTTTTGTCGCTTCCGCTGATAGTCAGTTATCTCTTTATATAAGGGACAGTCGGGTTTAAAGGTTAAATGAGTGAGGCTACAAACGATTTTATTTTGATTATTTTCATCAACCGAACACAAAATCCCGGATATATCCCCACTATTAAATACACTCGAAATAGTAAGTTTTGATTTTAAAGTAACCGGGCTTCCTTTTTCCCTGAAAATTTGAACAAGCTCTCTAATCGGATAGGCTGTCAATGGAACTGCTTTGTCAAGCTTTTGTGTCAAATCAGCGTATAATTCCTTGTAATCCATAAATACTCATGTAATTTAAAAATAAGTATTTCAATAAAACTTATTATACTTTATCATGCCTAACTGATCGTCCAAATCTCATTGCCCCGCAGCAATTTATCCAGGTCGCCCTTGCCCCTTTTGGCAATCACTTCTTCTATCTGCATGGCCATGCTTTCTTCGTAGCAGGCCCTGTCCGTTTCGTAAAATACACCGAAGGGCCTCGGTAAATGCCCTGCTAATTTTGGGTCATCAAACATGCGGATCAATACCTGCGCCTTGTAAAAATCCCTGTCATCATGAACCCACAGGTCATCCAGTGATGCGTCCTTTCCTATCTCAACAATCACCGGTTTAAATCCATCCAGTTTAATGCCTTTGTTTTGCGTAGCGCCAAATACTAATGGTTTGCCTTGTTCAACAAACAATACTTCTTCCGGCTTGCTGCTCTTTTCAGTATATATTTCAAAAGCGCCATCATTAAAAATGTTACAGTTTTGATATATCTCTAAAAAGGAGGATCCTTTATGCGCCTGCGAGCGCAATAACATCGCCTGCAAATGCTTTGGGTCCCTGTCCATTGTTCTGGCAATAAAGCTGGCATCACAACCCATTGCCAGCGCCAATGGATTAAACGGGTGATCAATGCTGCCAAAAGGCGTGGATTTGGTGATCTTATTTTCTTCGGATGTAGGGGAATATTGTCCCTTGGTTAATCCGTATATCTGGTTATTGAACAATAAAACATTTACATCAAAATTCCTGCGTAATAAATGAATGGTATGATTACCACCAATGCTCAATCCGTCACCGTCACCGGTTACAATCCATACACTCAACTCGGGACGTGCCGCTTTTAACCCACTGGCTACCGCCGTGGCCCTGCCGTGTATGCTGTGCATTCCATAAGTATTCATGTAATACGGAAAACGGCTGCTGCAACCGATCCCAGATACAATTACTATATTTTCTTTAGGTATCCCCAGCGTGGGCATTATTTTTTGAACCTGTGCCAGAATGGAATAATCGCCGCAACCGGGGCACCAGCGTACTTCCTGGTCGGTAACAAAATCCTTAGCGGTTAAGGTTGGGGTTGGTGTAGGGATAGCTGTTGCGGTTTCGCTCATATAACTTAATTTTAAAAGGCAAAGTTAACAAAAAAAAATATGCAGTGGCTTAGGTGTGGAGGGGAAAATGGGAAAAAGGGTAAATAAGGTACATAAGATTTATAGGGTATATAAGAGAATTATTATTTTGGGGTACTATTTTTAATCGGGAAAATTAATTTATATTACTTCGAACTCCATTATAATTCATCGAATTTTTATTAGGCTACCTTTTCCACTAACCAAAAGCTGACTTTATTAAAGATTACCTTATTTACAATATTAACTTTATTTACCTTTTACTATCTTTTACAATCTTCCAAAAAATCCTTTATCCCGGTCACAATTTTATCAACCAATTGTTGCTGAAATTCCGGGTCTAATATTTTCATCTCCTCTTCCGGGTTGCTAAGGAACAATGTTTCCACCAGGGCATTCGGATATTCAATGGGGCTGTTGAGCATGAAATTAAAAGATCCGGTGTTGCCATATTCTTTTAGGCCCAATTCCAACATTCGCCTGTATATATTCAAACTCAGGTTTCTAAAACCCACATAGCGATAAAAAACACCAGTGCCACCCACCCGTATTGGATCTTCCGAAGAGTTTAAATGAATACTGATCAATAAGTCTGGCAGGCTATCCCTGTAAAAAAGAATGCGTTCCTTATTATCAAAAAACTGTTCCTTAGTGCGTGTCATGATTACCCTGGCCCCCTCTTTTTCCAGGGCGCTTTGTAGTTTTAAAGAAACCGCCAGCGTTAATTCCTTTTCTGTTACCCCGGTTGGCCCTACAGCGCCCGAATTTGTTCCGCCATGCCCTGCGTCTATCGCAATGGTTAAATTTTTTACTGATAAATTTTGCGGCTGGTGCTTTACTTTGATCACCAGGGTATTACCCGCATAATACAATTGGTGGCCCCAATGCTGGGCATGCTTTAATTCAATGGTGATCCTGAATACATCATCTTCCTTTTGTTCGTAATACACATTTTTTATCTCCTTCACTGTTTCCAGTTGGGTTATCCAGTTGGTGTTGTTGGTGGCGCCAAAAATGTCTATTATTATTTTTGAAGGATCAATTAATTGAAATGACTGGTAAGGCAACCTTGCAAACAAGCCTACTTTTACATAATCATATTCATTATCACCGTAAACATTCCAGTTAGTGGTCAATGATTCGGGCGTGAAACTACCTTTGGGCATCAGTTCTACCAGTTCATCCGGAATATAGGCGGTTCGGGTTTTTGATAATCGTACTTTATAATCCGAACCAACTTTGCCTGCAATTTTTAATACAATATTGCTGTCAAGGTAGCCGATTTTCGCTCCCCCCAGCCGGTCATCGCCCAATCCATATTCAAGATGCGCCAGCCTTCCTTTGGTGATGGCTATATCGGAAGCCAGCGGGGAAAGGATGGAAAAATTATTGGTGGTTTCCCTGGTAATTGTGTTGCCGGTTGAATCCGTGATGGTGACCGGTATTTTCTTCACGATAAAGCTATCCGTTTCCTTAAAAATATCTTCGCCCTGGTAACTGCCCGGCAATCCATTGGTTTGTGTCAAAGGCATTTCGTACAAAACGATAATTTGCATCGCCCTTACCATACATTTTGTCAATGCTTTCACCCTGAACTTTATCCTATCTCCCCGCATTAATACCTGGTCACCTTCGGGGAAAGTCCTTATACTTTCTATTTCCAATATTTTTACGGGTTCGGCAGGTAATGGCAAAGTGTAACTGTAACTGATTTTTTTGGTGAGGGATTTGCCGCCAGTTTCCGCCAGAATTGTAATGAGGGAATCTCCCGGCGACAAATTTAATTCAAGTACAAATGCACCCGTTGGATATACTTTTACCCGTTTGCTATTAATGGTGAGCGCACAGTTTTTACAGGTGGACCCAATAATAAATTGCCTGGAAGATCTTACAGCATTGGTAGTTTTATAAGGATTGGTTAAGCGGATATAGGGGTTATTGGTGGCCTGGGAAAATGCAACACCAGCCATCCAAATCAAAAATAATGTAAGGGAAAATTTCATGGGTGTAAGGTAATTTGTTTTAACGAACACGCCCCGGGTAGTAGTAACACGCCCCCGGGCGTGTTACTACTAAAAAACGTTCCTTGGTACAACTTGGGAAAAGATCACCAATAGCATGTGGTACCCCCGATTCAAGTGTAACATCGGGATGCCCCGATAAAAAATCGGGGCAAGTACCTAAATAAACCGGGGCTGATGTTTCGCTAATTACAACGAGTATAAATTTTACAGGTCGCTTATTTTCAAAGGGCGAACTGTTTTCTAAAGGGGGGCATAATTTGAAGGCCATGTTTTGCCCCCGGCCCCGCTGGTTAGCGGGCATTAAATACGACTGATGAACCGCCCGGTATAACGCAATTAAAGTTCCCCAATGGTATTCAGTACAAGAGGGCGATGCAACGATGTTGAGAAATGAAATATAGTTTGGACAAAAAACTGTATTGCGAAATCCCGATTTTTATCGGGAATGCCATATAATACTTCTGCCCGGACAACAAAAAAAAGAATGGTTGTATAGAAGGCCGGCCCCTCACAATAGCTCAGTACAAATGCCTGTAACCAAAAAATTTGGTTGTTCCCTGGCGGGACTGGCTATATTATTTGAGCGGCACACAAATACCTCCAGTCGAAATTATCTTTCTCATGGGCGTTTAGCGGCAATACTTTTTTATCGAGTACCGCTGATTTTAATATCCGGCTATTAACTAATTTCCTTTTTGATTCATGAATATAATCCTGCATGGTTTTATTTTGCATCCACTGATGCTGGGGTGTTTCAAATCCAACTTTATCGTTGCGCCAGACAGTTTGCCGGGGTAATCTTTTATTCATGGAATTACGAAGCAGCCATTTTGTCCAGCCATCGTGTATTTTAAAATGAGCGGGAAGGGAGAAAACAAACTCCACCAGTTGATGATTTAAAAATGGCAAGCGAACTTCCGTGCCATGTGCCATGCTGTTTCTGTCGGCAAACCGGAGCAGTTCTTCAAGGCCCATCGTATAAGTATTGAAATATAAAATATCGTTTAATTTAGTGATGATCGGTTTATGGATGCCTTCCCATTCCCTCCCCCGCATGGAGGTAATAAAATCAGGATTGATATCGGGTTGGTGAACGGCTTTATTATATTCATTTTTTTCTAACCGGATGGAAGCGTGTGAAGGTAAATAAGCAGCCAAATAATTTTTGGCGCCCCATTTAAAGGGGATTTTATTTTTGATAAATTTATTTTTTTCTTTTAGCAGCTCACCGAATTTATTTCTGCTCAATAATTGCTGCAGGTACCAATGAATGTAATGGTTATAGCCCGCAAGGGTTTCATCCGCTCCCTGGCCGTCTAATAAAACCTTTACATGATTTTGTTTGGCTAATTCAAACACTTTGAACTGGGCGTAAATACTTGATGAACCAAAAGGTTCTTCCTGGTGATAACAGAGTGTTTGAAAATCTTCAATCAACCCTGCCGCAGTAGGAACTACCTGGAAATTTTGTAACCTGAATTTTTTTACGATTGCGTGAATGTAAGTGGATTCATCTTTTTCAAATCCGGGAAAGACCGCTGAAAAGGTGGGTAGCCGGGTATTGCTTTTTTGCAATTGACGGATAGTAGCCGCTATAGCCGAACTGTCTAAACCGCCGCTAAGGCTGGTACCAACGTTTACATCGCTTCTTAATCTTCTGTTTACGGATTTTGTAAACAGCTCTGTGAATTGCTCAATAGCCCCGGCAGCGGAAATCCGGTTGGTATTTTCTTTATCTATATCCCAGTAGGTATGAAGCCGGGCCTTTATGTCGGGGAAATTAATTTGGAAATAATGGGCGGGCGGAAGAGAATAAATATTTTCAAAAAAAGTTTGTTCTTTATCATTGGCATTTTGAACATATCCAAGCGTAATATAATTCAGCAGCATTTTTTCATCCTTTTTCTTTTCTATACCTGCCGCCCAAAGGGCTTTCATTTCGCTGCCAAAAACAAACTGCTCTTTATCCTCATAAAAATAAAAAGGCTTTTCGCCAAAGCGGTCCCTGGCGGCAAAAAGTGTCTTTTCCTTATTATCCCAAATTGCAAAGGAAAACATACCGTCAAAATGAAAGAGGCAGTCCTTTTTCCAGTAATCATAAGCGGCTAAAATAATTTCCGTATCGGATTGCGATTGGAAGCGGTATCCTTTTTTATATAGCGCTGCTTTAATCTCAATGTAATTGTAAATTTCGCCGTTGTAGGTAATTGAGTACCTGGGATCGGTACCGGCAGCCGAAGGGGATACGCCAGGCTGCAACTGCATAGGCTGTGCGGCATCCTTGGTTAAATCAATAATGGCAAGCCTGCGATGGCCAAATCCAACATGTCCATCAATATTTATCCAGTAACCTTCCCCATCGGGTCCCCGGTGGGCTAATGAACCTGTCATATTTAAGATCCGCTCTTTGTTGACCAACAAAGTGTTGGTTGAAATTATTCCTGCGATTCCACACATATTGTAAATATC
>JANOTW010000677.1:0-8539 GCA_031416575.1 Ferruginibacter sp. | reverse complement strand
GCTTCAAAAAGAGATTTTAGGAGTTTGTCTGCAGTAAAAAATATGTCCGCTTGTTGAAATAATGATACGGAAGTAGAAAGTTGAATGCTGTCCAAAGTCCTTAATCCCTGCGTTCCATATTTTGAAGTTAAGATTCTTGCTTGTTCAATAATGATACTATCAGTTGCAATAAAAGTATATTTTCCGAAGTCGGATTCAAATAAATTCAATGTTATTTGCGCTTCTGATTTCGTAATTTCCTTTGTACGTACTTTTTTCCAAATCGCCGCGGTAAATTCTATTTTCGAGATCTCTGAAAGAAAAATTTTCGTAATCTTTACAGTCGAAAACAAGAGTTCAAGTTCTGCGGTGCCATCCTCTCTGTGGTACAGTTTGATTAAAGTGGAAGTGTCTAAAAATATTATCATTGTTCAAGTCTCCTTTCTTCAATAACTGCGTCACTGAACGAACCTTTATAATTTTCTAAATTTTTTTGACTTTTAGCAAATGAAAAGTCCGACAATGAAATTTCTTTTTCTGACTGAATCTGTATGTCTTCCAAAAATATAACAATAACTTTTACAGGATTATTTGATGAATATTCCTTGTCAAGTTTTATATAACCGTTTTGATATGTTCCAACAACTGCATCCATGATTTTTAGTTTTGAATTATTCCATTGAAGATAACATAAATTGTCAATCTACGCAACTGGGTGCATCCCGAATTGTCGTCGGCTGGTGGGATACCAGCCAAGGGAAGAAACCAGGGTGAACGGCCCGCAGGCATTGCATCATTATTCAAGTGTCATTTCAAGTTTCATTTTTAACTCACTTAATTTCTCATTATTAATTTCAGCACATACATATCGTTGGTGATGTATAAAGTTTTTTCATCGGGTGATAAAGCGCAATTACTGGATGAGTTTTCCAACTTGATCAATCCCAGTTTTTTGCCTTCACTGTTAAAAATCCACACGCCGCCGGGGCCTGTTGCAAATACATTCCCGTTTTTATCAATCTTCAAACCATCCGGCAATCCTTTTATAGATTTGTCATGTCCGGTGGCGGAATAAAATATTTTTCCATTGGATAAGGAATCGCCCATTACATCAAATACATACCAATTTGGTTTATCGGGGTCCGAACAGGCAACGATCAGTTTCTTTTCACCGGGAAAAAATGCAAGCCCGTTTGGCCTGGTTATACTATCCACCAAAAGTATAACCTCGCCATTGTTTTTTACTTTATATACCCCGTTAAAAGCAATTTCTTTTCCGGGGTCATTATCATTTTGTGTTTCTAATCCGTAGGGAGGGTCTGTAAAAAATAATTCGCCCGCGCTGTTATAAATTGCATCATTTGGGCTGCTGAAACGTTTGCCTTCATATTTATCGGCCAGCGTGATAAATTTCGCAACGGGTTTATCCAAAGCGGCATCCATACTTGCCATTTGCCTGTTGCCATGCTGGCATAAAACCAGGTTCCCTGCATTATCTACCGTTAAACCGTTTGAACCCATTTCACCACCACGTTTCGCCGTGCCCGTATAACCCGATGGGGTCAGGTAAACTTCTTTGCCATTTTTTTCCGTCCATTTAAAAACAGTATTGGTGGGTACATCGGAAAACAAAAGCATCTGATGTTTTGCTATCCATAACGGGCCTTCACTCCATTCAAAACCTTCAGCGATAATTTCCGGCTTTGCTTCAGGGGAAATAATAGCGTCTAATGCGGGGTCGGTTCGTTCAATGGTTCCCATGGTATTAATTTGGTTTTTACTTTGGCATGCTGATAATGCGATGATGACAAGAATGGTAAAACACTTTTTCATTTTTTTATTTTTATTGGTGTCCTGCTAAAATATTTCATCCCGGGGCAATGCCCTTTGATACCTTGTATTTCATTAACCCCAGCTACAACCCCTCCTGAACGGAAACGGAAGGGCGGGGGTTAATAATCAAAAATCATTTGCTACCTGGGTTTTAAACCTCGTAACCGGGCAACAATGATAACTTATTTAAAAATAGCGGCCCGCAAATTCTATAAACACAGGCCAGTTAGGCCCCGGTGTGTGGCCGGCGCTATGCTGCCTGAATGCGATCTCCCCCTCCATTAACCCGGTTTCCACTTTTGGAAATTCAGTGGTGCCTAAATCTTTTTTGCCCAATAATTTGTAAACCGGCCCGGCCGCTACAGCAGCCATAAACATTCCCCGGGCATCCACCCAGCCATCGCCTTTTTCGCCGCTGCTGATAAACACCGGACGTGGCGCACACATCGCAATCAACTCATGCGAATCAACAGGTAAATCGCCCCAATTCAATGGCCCGGCATATTTAATAAAGTTGCCCGCCATCCAATGATATTCGTTACTGCCTGCCACGTTTTCTACAATTTCGCCCGCATTGCGGCGATGCAGTTTAGCGCCGCCTTCGCCCGATGAACTGATGAAACCCGTAGCGAAACGGGCATCGTAAGCCAATGTAACTAATGCGGCTTTCCCATACCGCGAGTGCCCTTCGATAGCCACTCTTTTCGCATCAACGGATTTATCCGTTTCAAAATAATCCAATACACGGCTGGCACCCCATGCCCATGCCCTTAAACTTCCCCAATCATCGGGCTTGCGGCGTTCGCCTTTATTCATCAATCCGATAATGCCCTTTGTAAGCCCGGCCCCATTATCAGCCTGTATGCTAACGGGTACCAGTATCGCATAACCCCATCCTTTGGCAAGTACCTGCTGCTGCCAGGTAGTGCCCTGGGGTGGCGGTGGGGTTGTTCTTGCAGAAGTATCAACGGGGCGGCGAAAACCGGGAGGAAATACATAACCGAATTCCATGATTACAGGCACCCGTTTGGTTGCATTGGAAGGCACTGTTAAACTCAATTGCATATCAACATTTATGGATGGATAAGCTGAATTGTCAACATGGCCGATCAATTTTTTTACCGTTACGGCAAATTCACCATTCATTGTATCTGTACTGCTAACTAATTCCCAATTTACTTTAGGGGTATTGGCTGGTACCCTGCCATAAATTTCCCGGTCAAAGCCTTCCACAATTTCGGGGCGCCTTTTATTCCACCATGTTTTAGTATCCGTAACTTTCTTTCCGTTCTTCAGCGTTAACGCATCAGGCAAAACAGGAAATGGATTTGCTTTTGTTTCGTCATAGTTGGCGGCATTGGGCGCATTGGGGTTACTGCCATTGGCGCCGGGGCGAAGCGAAGTGATATTCAGTTTCGCCAGCATATCCTTATGGTCCTGATCCGTTAATTTCCGTATGCTGTCCTGTGCGGCGGATGGTGGTTGCTGTGCATGAAGGTTAATAATAATCACAGCGCTGAACAACAGCATTATCCCGTTTTTCATAATGATTAATTCAAGTTTATTTTTTTTGGGCAAGCTGGTTCTTTATTTTATTTTTTTAAATACTGATTAATTCATTTGCATGCTGCTAACAGGCCTGGTATTAGCACTTCTGTTTTACCATTTTTTTTGTCCGGGCTGAAGTATTTCATGGGATTCCCGATAAAAATCGGGATTTCGCAAAACAGTTTTTTGTCCAAACTATATTTCATTTCTCAACATCGTTGCATCGCCCTTCTATACAACCATATTTTTTGTCCATGCTAAGAAGCTATGTGGTGCATCGTTGCATCGCCCTCTTGTACTGAATACCATTGGGGATCTTTAATTACGTTATGCCGGGCGGTTCATCAGGCGCAGTTAATGAACTGGCAGAAGGCCTCCCCTTTTGGAACATCCCGATTTTTCGGGAAAGCCTGTCCCGGTTCATCGGGAGGGCCGGGGGCAAAACAGGGTCTTCAAATTATCCCTCCCTTTAAAAAACAGTCCGCCCTTTGAAAATAAATGCCCTGTAAATTTTAACCATGTTGTTATTAGCGAAACATCAGCCCCGGTTTATTTGGGTACTCATGTACTTAATACCATTGGGCAACTTTAATTGCGTTGTACCAACCTAACTGAGCAGTTTGAATTGCGACAACACTTTTTTTGTTCGGGTTACAGTCCGCAAAGTTCGTTTCACTTTCACCCCTGACTTACGGGTTTTAAGAAAGTCGCTAAATTCTTTCTCCTCCTTTGCGGTCAAAGGCTTGTTCACGAAAACAAGATCGTGGTCATCCATTTTTTTAAAGTTTGCCATAATTAAAAAGATTGATCATAATATAGTACAAGGGGTAAAGAAGTGATCCCGATTGAACCTTAGTAGAAAAAAATATAAATTAATGATGGGTGCATTTCAAATTGTCGCTACATATATAAAGCCAGTGGTCGGTGGGACACCGACCGACCGGCGGGCCGCCCCTGGCTGGTGTCCCACCAGCCAGCGACAAATATATATACACGATTATTAACTCACTGACACCCAAAAAAAATGACTGCAAATTGTTAGGGTCAAGCTCCCCTCTCCTTCGGAGAGGGGCTGGGGGTGAGGTCAAACGCAGGGTTAAATACCACAGTTTAAACCTGCCACCCTACCAATTTAAAAAGGTGTATACTGCTTTTGTTGCGCCGCCCCGGAGGAGGAACAATTTGAAATGCACCCTTAATGATTCAACCTTATTACCGTAAGTATAATTACTTTGAAATATTACGATCAGGCCGAATAAGGTAATAAGCCTGCCTGACTGCATCAGGCAGACAGGGTTGTAAGTATTAAATTAGCCATCTTTCTACTAAGTCGTAGGGTGTTGCGGCACAACACCAATTTCAAGACAGATAACTCAGGAAAAATAGATGCTGAAAATCAACTAATTACAATGAGTTATATGGTAGGTTAATGACTGCCTGTCAGTTTATTCACCTTAGCTATAGAAAAGGGGCGGTGGTATTAGTTTTTCGAAACAGAACAAATTGAAAAGCCACTAAATTATTCCTTACTAACAATAATTTCATGTAGGTTACAAGATAACGCAATATCTGCCGCATGCCGCCAACCATTCAATTTTATTTCAAGTCCGTATTGCTTACAAATGCTATCCGCTTGCTATCCGGCGACCAGGACGGCACATTAATAGTACCCTGCCCACCAAATACATAAGCGATGTTCTTTGGCACACCGCCACTGGCTGGCATCAGCCTCAGGTAAACTTTTTTATAAAATGGATGTGTAGTTGGGTCTATATCCGGCGGAAAAGACAAGTAAACGATCCATTTTCCATCCGGGGAAAAATGAGGGAACCAGTCGTTTGATTCATCAAAGGTTACCTGCTCCTGGTTGCTTCCATCCGCTTTCATGCGCCATAGCTTCATGGTGCCGGTACGTACCGAATTAAAATAGATCCATTTACCGTCCGGGCTGTATTCGGCCCCATCATCCAATGTTACCAGGTTGGTGAGTTGTGTTTCTTTTTTTGTGGCGATGTCTATTGACCAAATATCATATTGCTTTTTACGAAAACCGGTAAAGATCAGCTTTTTTCCATCCGGCGACCAGCTATGAAAATAAGAATGCCCCGAATCTTCCGAAGTAATTTTTGTGGGATTGTCTGATCCTGTTACGGGCAGCGTGAAAATGGTAGAGGTCCTTTTTTCCCCCATATAATTACTGATGCCGATCATCTTGCCATCAAATGATAAAGCATGGTCATTGTTATTATTCTTCGCGAAACCGGTATTGATCTCACTGACTGACCGGGTACCAATATCATATTTATAAAGCAACCCTTGGGATGAATTATAAATGAGTGATTTCCCATCCTTCGTCCAGTTGGGCCCCTGTATGGAACCGGGTACAGTGTATTCTATTTTTCTAAGGCCGGTTTGTACATCCATTGTTTCCAAATGGCTGCCGATATAATCCCGGTATGGCCTGAAATCCTTAGCGGGCGGTATGATGACCCGTACATTGCTGAAAACAGCTTTCTCAATAACCGTATCCACATGAGAGCAAATAAAAAGCCCGGCATATACTTCTTCGTTCAACTGCATTTCTTTGGTTACTGTTTTATAGTTTTCCCCAAAAACCGCTGTGGAGAAACTAAAGGTATTGCCTGTGCGCTCAAATAAAATATCGGTAGGATGAGTGGATGAAACAATCACCTGCCCTGTGGTATCTCCATCCGAAAGCCGGTACTGCAGGGAAGTAAGCAAAGGGTGGCCGCCATGAACGCAGGCGTCCGCATAGCGTGAATCCGTAGTCAGTTTATCCCTTGCTATGATACCGATCTTTCTATGGCCGGCAGCACCCTTACCGATGAATTTTATGGAGGCGGTAATGATAAAATCCCCTTTTATTTTTTTATATAAGAAATGGAACTGGTCCATATTGGTCCACATGTTTTTACCGGCGCCCTGCATGGAATACTCCTGTGTTGCGGGGTTGTAGCTGACGGAGCCCGGTTTAATGGGATTGCCTACATCAGCATGATCATCAAATACACCAATGCTTTTTTGCTGGGCGTTAGCAACAAAAAAATTAGTTGATGAACACAAAAGAATTAAAATCATTTTTTTCATAATAGAAGTTGATGGGTGATGAATGGTGAATGATGAATAATGAATGATGAGTGATGAATGAATGATGAATGATGAGTGACGAGTAGTGAATATTTAATAATTTATTATGCTTGGATTCCCGGCTCGCAGCTCATAGCTCGTTGCTCAAAGCTCCCTACTCAAACTGAAAAGCAAAATAGGTGCAGGTGCCAATACCGTCATTTCTTATTGCATGCGGTACATTTGACCCCAGGTAATAAATACTTCCTTCCGCTCCTTTATAAAATTTATCGGCAAGGTGCATTTCTGTTTTGTTTTCAATCACCAGCACAATCTCTTCCGCACGATGGGTATGTTGTTCATGGCTTTTTAACCCTTCTTTGAGGGTGGTAACATGCATTTCAAATCTTTTGCACATTGCCGTAGGCCTTTCAAAATAGTTGCGAACGCCGCCCTTTTCGTGTGGCTTGAATGCGATTTTGTTCCAGTCTTTTATGAATGAACCTCCCTGGCTATTTCCTCTGGCAATGTCAACCGGCTTCCTGCTCCTGTATTTCAATACATAATAATCGCAGGGCCCGTTGCCGGTATTTTGCAATGCGTATTTTTCGCCGGGCATTAATAAGGCAATACTGCCGGGGCCAATAGCGTTGCTGGAATCTTTAAGGGAAATAGTAAGGCTGCCTGATTTTATTATCAGTAAATGTTCTTCATTTGCCGGAACCTGTTGTGCTGTTTTCTTTTTTGCCGGGGTAATTATATTGGCATTCATTTGCAGCCATTCAAAGTCGTGTACTTTACCCTGGAATAGTGTGGCAGATAAAATATTTTTCTGAACCTGCCGGCTGGGCGCCGCCCAGGAATACTTGCCGGACAAAACAGAATCCTGCTGTGCAAAACAAAGTACAGGCAGTAAAATCAGCAGGATGATTATTAAATTTTTCACTTTATATTTTAGTTTAATTTTTTTTAATGCAATGTTCCTGCATACAACGTGGGTAAAGATACCCAATGGTATGTAGTAGAAGAGTACCCAAATAAGCCGCAGCTAATGTTTCGCTCATTACAACGTAATTAAAGTTGCCCATAGATATTCAGTACACGAGTGCGACGCAACGATGATCCACATTGCTTCACAGACGGGACAACAATAACTACGGTTGTATAGAAGTGCGACGCAACGATGCATAATAGTAATAATGCAGCCTGGCTCATAAAAAAATCTTAGTTTATCAACTTCCTTAACTCCCCTTCAGGGGATGGGGGTTATATCGTTGCATATTCCTTACGCTGCGGACGGCTCAACATTCTATTGGCTTCGTCATCATTTTTAAATTGCTCCTTCTTTGGGTCCCAGTAAATCCTTCTTTTCAACTTCATGGAGATGTGGTGGAGCAAACACGCCGAGCAGGCCCGGTGCGCTTCTTCTACCGGCGCTATCGGATTTTTATTATCCCTGATAGCTTCCAGCCAGTTGCCGTGATGTTCTTTGCTTACTTCCAAATGAAATTCCTTTTCGCCAATAACGGAAGTGAGTATTTTGGGATCACTGGCATCTATTTTTTTTGCCTGTGCAGTACCTGCGTTGCCGTCAGTAGAAGTTACCTGGTAATCGCCCCTTGAAACAAATATCCAACCCTTGCTGCCTTCAAATTTTACTCCGTTTGGCAGTTCATTGCTCACAATCATTTTTACTCCATTCGCATACATCGCTTCGGTTGTAAAAATACCATGCACATCCCACAAACCACCTGTGGCAAATTCGGCTTTATTGCAAAAAATTTCAACAGGGCCGCTACGCTCCATGCCCATTCCCAGGTGTGCGGAGTCAATATGGTGTGCCCCCCAACCAGTTATCATGCCTGCGCCAAATTGTTCACAGCGCAACCAACCGGGGCGGTCGTAACCAACCTGCGGATGAACCCTTTCTTCCGTGTAATACGCTTCGGGCGTTGAGGCCAGCCACATATCGTAATTCAAATTCGCCGGAAGGGGCATCTCTGTTTTATTTCCTCCGGGAGGGTCGCCGGGCAAACCCACATACACCGTTTTCAAATCGCCAATCCTGCCGTTGCGTACCAACTCCGCGGCA
>JANOTW010000676.1:0-2774 GCA_031416575.1 Ferruginibacter sp. | reverse complement strand
CAAACTTAGAAGTGTTGGTTTATCATCATAAAACGCAATTAAAGTTCCCCATTGGTATGCGGTACATTGTCTGAACCGCTGATTGTAACTGATTTGTTTGATTCGCCTGATTTGGGTTTGGCAAACTTAGAAGTGTTGGTTTATCATCATAAAACGCAATTAAAGTTGCCCATTGGTATGCGGTACAAGAGGGCGACGCAACGATGTTGAGAAATGAAATATAGTTTGGACAAAAAACTGTATTGCGAAATCCCAATTTTTATCGGGAATGCCACGCATAGCTGGGCAAGCTATAAAATTCTTTCGCCCGGGCAACAAAAAAAGTATGATTGTACAGAAGTGCGATGCCAATGATGCTGAATGTCTATACTTCAGTCTGGTACATGAAAATTAAAAACATAAGCCCATTGATAGTTTAGCAATCCGTTGTTTTATATGTTTTTAATTGACTTGCCAACTTATAATAGTACGACAAAACAATCGCTCCCTTTTCAAATCAATAAATAAAATAATATTTATATTTTTCAATAATTTGGCATTAAAACATGAAATATTTTTATTTACGTAAGGCATATTGGAAAATTTTAGCTTATTTTGCACATCTAAAACATAAAAAGCAATGCAATCATTACGTTTTAAAGCAATTGACAACTTACGGTCTAACCCGGAAGTACCAGTTAAAGCCTCTGTAAAAATTACCGGAATTTTTGGTGAGAATGTTTTTACCCTTAAAACCGCCCGAAAGTTTTTAAGTGATGAGGCATACAAAAGTTTAGTATCCTCTATCAGGGGTGGAAAAAAAATTGACCGCAGTATGGGTAACCAGATTGCGAATGGTTTAAGGGCATGGGCCGAAAGCAAAGGTGTTACACATTACACACATTGGTTTCAACCCTTAACTGATCAGTCTGCTGAAAAGCATGATTCATTCTTTACTTTAAAAGGCGATGGTACACCAATCGAAGAGTTTGAAGGCGCTGCCTTAATTCAGCAGGAACCGGATGCGTCTTCTTTTCCGTCAGGAGGTTTAAGGGCAACTTTCGAGGCCCGCGGTTACACTGCCTGGGACCCTTCATCGCCTGCATTTATTATGGAGATCGGTAATGGAAAAACTTTATGTGTCCCTACCATCTTTGTTTCATATACGGGAGAATCACTGGATGCGAAAACCCCTTTGATAAAAGCGCTGGTTGCGCTGGATAAGGCGGCTGTGGATGTAGCTCAGTATTTTGATAAAAGTGTAACAAAAATAACCGCTACCCTCGGTTGGGAGCAGGAATATTTTGTAATAGATGCCGCCATGGCCAATGCCCGCCCGGATATAGTAATGACAGGCCGTACCGTATTCGGCCATGCACCGGCTAAGGGGCAACAATTGGAAGACCATTATTTTGGGGCCATACCGGAAAGGATATATGCCTTCATGAGGGATTATGAGCAGGAAGCTTATAAACTGGCTATTCCTTTACGTACCCGTCATAACGAGGTAGCGCCTTCACAATTCGAGTGTGCGCCTATTTATGAAGAGGCAAACCTGGCGGTAGATCACAATACCTTGTTAATGGATGTGATGACAAGGGTGGCCAAGCGCCATGGATTGATCGTATTGTTGCACGAAAAACCATTTGCCGGTATCAATGGCAGTGGCAAACACAACAACTGGAGTATAGCAACGGATACAGGTATTAATTTACTTGCGCCGGGAAAAACCCCTAAAACCAACCTGATGTTTTTAACCTTTTTCGTAAACACCATCAAGGCGGTCCATGATTATGCAGGTTTATTAAGGGCATCCATCGCAAGTGCGGGTAACGATCACCGGCTTGGCGCCAACGAAGCCCCTCCGGCAATCATTTCCATTTTTATCGGTAAATACCTTACGGAAGTATTGAACCAGGTAGAAACCCGTGTGGGCGGTAAGTTCGATGAGCAGGATGAGGCTATGTTGAAACTGGATATTCATAAAACCATACCGGAACTGATGTTGGATAATACCGACCGGAACCGTACTTCCCCATTCGCGTTTACCGGTAACAAATTCGAGTTCCGGGCCGTAGGTTCCGCTGCCAACTGTGCTATCAACATGACCGTATTAAATACCATTGTAGCACAAACATTGAAGCAATTCAAAAAAGATGTTGATGGGTTTATAGATAAGGGCGATAAAAAGGAAATCGCTATCATGCATGTTATTCAAAAATACATTGTTGAAAGCAAGTCCGTATTATTTGAAGGGGATGGTTATAGCGAAGAGTGGGCGATTGAAGCGGAAAGGCGAGGGTTGCCGAATATAAAAACCACTCCTTTGGCTTTGGATGCGTACCTGACCGATCTGTCCAAAAATTTGTTTAAAAGCAACGATATATACACACATGCGGAACTGGAAGCCCGTCATGAAATTATGCTGGAGGCATATATCAAGAAGGTACAGATAGAAGCAAGGACCATGGGAGAGTTGGCAACGTCGATCATATTGCCATCGGCTGTAAAATATCAGAATATCCTGATTGAAAATATTAATGGATTAAAGGCTGCCGGTTTGGATGAGGCAGCTTATACCAATCAATTGAGTATTTTAAAGGAGATCAGCAATCATATAAATGCAATGAGCACAGGCGTAAGAAATATGATTGAAGAAAGGAAAAAATCGAATGTAATAACCGATACAAGGGAGAAGGCGATTGCCTATTGCGATAATGTAAAAGGAAAGCATTTTGACCTGATCCGTTATCACGTGGATAAATTGGAATTGCTGGTGGATGATGAACACTGGA
>JANOTW010000675.1:0-3350 GCA_031416575.1 Ferruginibacter sp. | reverse complement strand
CCAGTTTTTTCATCCGGTGAAAATAAATAATCGCTTCGGTAACAAGCGTTAAATTCTTACTAATTCAAGAACTCTTTAGCCCTAAGTTTTACTCAATAATACGCAATTAAAGTTCCCCAATGGTATTCAGTACAAGAGGGCGACGCAACGATGATGCCATGAAATTCTTTCGCCCGGACAAAAAAAAGAATGATTGTATAGAAGGGCGATGCAAGGATGATCCATTGCCTAACTGCCAGGACAAAAAATCTTTTCATGTTTTTATTCATTGCAAGTGTAGTAAACTTATTCCCAAATATTATTGAGTACTACATTTACAGGGCAGCCTGAGCCTAAAATAAATGTAAAGGGTACAACGGCTGAAAAATTTTCCAACTGATATTTACCATCCTCATTATGTTGATATATCTCAATTTCGTTTTTCTCCACATCAATCATCAGGTAGTAAGGGATTTTTTGCGATTGGTAAATGTAGAATTTGTTATTGCGGTCTTTCATTGCAGTGGAAGGCGAAAGTACCTCCACAACAAGTGCAGCCGGAAAATCAAGAAAGGGCTTGCTTATATCTTTGCAAACTACTACAGCATCCGGTTGCAAAATGGTATCTTCCGAAACTTTAATATCTATGAAATCATAAACCTTGCAATTTTTACAACTTGATTTTTTTATAGCAGTCCGCAATTCGGCTTTAATATTGGAACTTACCCATTGATGCCTTGGCAGAGGCGCCGGGCACATGGCATAAGGGATACCTTCAATTAACTTCCAGCGGCCTTCCCACCGGCAATAATCTTCGTAATGTAATGTGGCAATATTTTTATTGCTGATGATGACATAAAAATAAATTTACATTAATTAATTTAAAGCCAACAGCACCTGCCAGGCTTCTTTTACTTTACCGGTCTCCAATAATTCTTTTGAATAAATATGCAACTCTTTTTCCATTTCATCAGGATTGATGGAATAGTACTGGATGATGTTTTTTAATTTATCATCTTCAAATGCCGCATCCACAAAAGGTAGTTCAGGCACATTTGCTAACTGGCCCAGGTTATTGCCCGTTAATACATTACTGTTGCGAATACTTTCAGGCAAAGCATCTACACCAATGCCTAAATTGATACTTGGTTTTTCCACTTCAAAAATGGTGGAAGCATTGGCCCTTGTGTACCAGTGGCCACCAAGCCGTGCAACCAGATCCAGTTTGAGCTGATCTATTTTTCCTTCTTCATTCAATATCCCTTCATGAATGTGCATCAACATAATTTCCGCTATTATCAGGTTGCCGGCACCTCCATTTTCGCCCAATGGCTTTACTTCTATCACTTTACATTCAAACTGTACCGGGCTTTCTTTTACCCTTGGTGGTTGTATTAATTGAGAAGGTTCTTTGGTAAATCCCGTCTTTGTAAATTCATCCGTTCCTTTTGGAAATTCGCAACTGCTGAGGCTTACCTGTTGCACCATATCATACGTTACAATATTAATGGCTACTTCAGGCACTTCCAATACATTTTGCAAAGTATGCTTGATGGTATTATCCCTTCCTCTGCGGGAAGGGGAGAAAATAACAATTGGCGGATTGGTGGAGAAGAGATTAAAAAAGCTGAAAGGGCTTAAATTTACCTTGCCTTCTTTATCAATAGTGGAAGCAAAACAAATAGGCCGTGGAGCAATTGCATGTTGCAAATAATTTTGCACTTCCACAATACTGATATCTTTCAGGTGTATGCTTTTCATTGTTTCTTTAACGCTAATATTGAAAAATCACTTTCATCCCTCACAATCGTATTACTCAACTTTCCTAATCCATCAATTTCCATTTCCACCACATCACCTTCCTGTAGCCATTGTTCGGTATAGTTAGCATCATTTAATTTTCCCGTGCCATTCAGTTCCAAAAAACAACCCGTGCCCACCGTTCCACTTCCAATAATATCACCGGGATAAAGATGAACTCCATAACTACAACGTTCTATTATTTCTGCAAAAGTCCAGTCCATATCGCTTAGGTTCCCTTCACTTACCGGCACCCCATTTACCCGGCATTTCATGCTTAAATTCCAGCTCTTTCCTGTATGGTTATCTTTACAAGGCACTTCATATTCTTCCAGTTCATCCAGCGTAACCAACATAGGGCCAATGGCTGTGGCAAAATCTTTTCCTTTTGCGGGCCCGAGGTTCATCAGCATCTCTTCCATTTGCAGCCGCCTTGCACTCATATCATTCATGATCATTAATCCTCCAATGTATTCATCTGCTTCAGCAGCCGGAATGTTCCGGCCATTTTTACAAATAACTATCGCTGCCTCCAGCTCGAAATCTAATTTTTCAAAATGATCCGGCATACATACAATATCACCGGGGCCTTGTATGCTATTGTGATTGGTAAGGTAGAAAACGGGGTATTGATCAAATTCCGGTATCATTTCTACTTTCCTGTTTCGCCTTGCAGCGGCTACATGTTGCCGGAAAGCATATGCGTCCCTGCAACTGCTTGGATGCGGCACTGGCGCCAACAGGCCAGCAGATGCGTGCGGTAACGATAAAACGCTTCTTACCATTCCCGCTTTTATCTTTTGTTCGGCAGCCTTCGCCAATGGAAATACATCTTCCCAATAATTTAAAAACATCGCCATGCTGATAGGCAGGTCGGGATGCAAAGTGTCCATATCGTATAAATTTCCCCCAACAAGTAAGGCTAACTGATCCTGCCCGTTTTTTAAGTAGGTAACTAATTTCATGATTTTTAAATTGACGTTAAAATTAGGTATAAAATATGTATGAAATGTATTGGGGTGCATCCTAAATTCGCTGATGCTTTGAGGTTGTTGTCGATGAGGACGCCGGCCACGGCTGTTGGGAAATGCATTGGGGCAAACTGCCATAAACAAAAGAGGCCATATCTAAACTACCATTTTTCATCATCCCTAAAATCATCCTTCTGTTGGGTAAAATGCCGGCGGGTTTGTATTTTTTGTATTTGCCGTTCAATGATTAATGCAGCAATGATTTTACCTGCTTCTTCCTGAGGATTTTGTTGCAGCAGTTGCTTTAGTTTAGGTTCGCTTACATCTATCCGATACAGTAAGGAAATTAGTTTTTCAAAATCATTTTGTATAAGTTGGTTGATGTAAGCGCCCAACTGAATTTGTAATTCATCCAAAGAGATTCCATCCGGCAAAGCAATCGCCATGTTTTTATTGATCTCTTTTACCAGCTCTTCGTTTCCCATTTTATGATTGTTGGTTTTATTGGTTATATGAGAAGAATTAAAACGTGAATTGTAAATGGTTAATGTTTTAATCACCACGCATTATTCACCATCGCACCTGCACGATTTTATACAT
>JANOTW010000674.1:0-3261 GCA_031416575.1 Ferruginibacter sp. | reverse complement strand
CCAATTGATCTTTAAAGGCAAAATAATAAATTAAGAATTAAGAATGATGAATTAAGAATGATGAATTAAGAATGTTGAATTAAGAATGATGAATTAAGAATTAAAAATGATTTCCATTGGCCATTTATTATTAAACGGGTGCATCCCAAATTGTCGCTTGCCTTTCGTAGATGTGGCCGGTGAGAACACCATCGCCCCCGATAATTCGGGGCAGACTGCCAACTTGAGCTTTTCGTAGAGCCGTAGGCCCGAATTTGTTTTGTAGCAACGGATTTTAATCCGTTGTTGCAAAATTATATTTTAGGGAGTGCCGTAGGCACGATTCATTTTTATGAATAAATCTTTATATGGCCCGAGCCTACGGCTCTCAATTTAAAATGAAATCCTACATCAACGGATTAAAATCCGTTGCTACAATATATATCAAGCCTACGGCTCTGAAATTACAAGACTTGATTCCCTAAGTTGACAGTCTGCCCCGAATTATCGGGGGCTATGGTATGTACAGCGATCACGACAGATCTGGCTGATGTCCCCATCAGCCAGCGACAATTTGGGATGCACCATATAAAACTTAGGCATTTATGATAACAGGAAATCGCCAGGTTTTCAGTATTTAAAAAGATAGTCATGAATGAAAATAAGAAAGGACGAAGGTTTTAAATTCTTAATTCTTAATTCTTAATTCAACATTCTTAATTCTTAATTCTTAATTGTTAATTTTTATTTCTTAATTTTTAATTAAAAAAACTTTATGATCCCAAAATTTGATTCGGGGCTTCGTTCAAAAGCATTGCTGCTTTTAAGCATTGGCTTCCTGTTCAATGTTCCCGATATAAACGCACAATACAAGCAAAAAACATATTGCAATCCCATCAATATTGATTACGGTTACACGCCCATTCCAAATTTCAGCGAATGGGGCAGGCACCGGGCCACGGCAGACCCGGTTATTGTTACTTACAAAGGCGATTATTATTTATTCAGCACCAACCAATGGGGTTATTGGTGGAGCAGCGATATGCTCAACTGGAAATTCGTTTCCAAAAAATTCCTTCGCCCCTGGAATGCGGGCTATGATGAATTGTGTGCGCCGGCAGTGGGTATCATTGGCGATACCATGATCGTTTTTGGTTCCACTTACACCAGCAACTTCACCATCTGGATGAGTACTAATCCCAAAGCCTGCGAATGGAAACCATTGGTGGATTCATTTGACATTGGCGGTTGGGACCCCAGCTTTTTTACCGATGATGATGGTAAGCTGTACATGTATAACGGCAGTAGCCACAAGTTCCCGATGTATGGCGTAGAGCTCGACAGAAAAACATTTAAGCCAAAAGGTACCCGAAAGGAAATGTACCTGCTGGAAAGCTGGCGGTATGGCTGGCAGCGCTTTGGAGAATACCTGGATGATACTTTTCTGGATGCCTTCATTGAAGGCAGCCACATGACAAAACACAAGGGCAAATATTACCTGCAGTACGGTGCGCCCGGCACGGAGTTTAGCGGCTATGCGGATGGGTTGGTGGTGGGTGATCATCCTTTAGGTCCGTTCACGGCAGTCAGCGATCCGTTAAGCTATAAGTTGGGCGGCTTTATCCGTGGCGCAGGCCATGGCGCCACATTTCAAGACCGCTACAATAATTACTGGCACGTAAGCACTATGGTAGTTTCAGTAAAAAACACTTTTGAAAGAAGGCTGGGGATATGGCCCGCCGGTTTTGATAGGGATGGTGTAATGTGGTGCAATACGGCGTTTGGGGATTATCCGCAATATCTGCCAGCCCCCCTGCCCCCAAAAGGGGTAGCCTCCCCCAACCTCTCCCAAGGAAGGGCTTTAGACTCAGCAAGTTCAAAAGACTCTACAAAATTAGCAGGGTCTAAGAACCCCCCTTCGGGGGGCAGGGGGGCTGACAGGGGGGCTATTCCTCTTTGGATGCTCCTCAATTACAAGAAACCGGTTACAGTATCGTCCAGCCTTGGCAGTTACAACGCCAATAATGCGGTGGATGAAAACATTAAAACCTACTGGAGTGCCGCTACCGCCAACAAAGGGGAATATTTACAAACTGACCTTGGAAATATGAGTACGATAAATGCGGTACAGATCAATTACGCCGATCAGGATGTGGATAGTCCTTTTCTTGGTAAATCAATCGGTGCGTATCACCAATATATATTATATTACTCCGTTGATGGGAAAAAATGGAGCTTATTAACAGACAAGAGCAATAATAAAACAGATGTGCCGCATGATTATATTGAATTGGAAAAACCTGTAAAAGCACGTTATATTAAATTAGAAAACATTCACATGCCAACGGGAAAATTTGCCATAAGTGGTTTGCGTGTTTTCGGAAATGGCAATGGAACAAAGCCTGGAAAAGTAAAACAATTCTACGTACTTCGAACTGAAAAAGATAAAAGAAGCGCTTACATGAAATGGAGCCCGGTTGATAATGCTTTTGCCTTCAATATTTACTATGGCACGCATCCTGAAAAATTATACAATTGTGTGATGGTGCATGATGCAAATGAATACTGGTTCAAAGCGATGGATAGCAAGATGCCGTATTTTTTCAGGATAGAAGCAATCAATGAAAATGGGGTGAGTGAAAAAGCGGATGTGATTAAAGTGGATTAGAAAAAGCCCGCTGGCCAGCGGGCGAAACATTCCAGCACAGGGCAAAGCCCTGTGTAACAAATGAAGTAAACAAAAGCCCTGAAAGGGCGCAACATAATAGCATAGGGCAACGCCCTATGTGAAAGGGCGAAACATATAAAAGCATTTAAAAACCAGGTCAAATAACAATAAATGTCCCAATCTTTAACCAAATTGATCACTCACATAACTTTTAGTACAAAACACCGGCAACAATTAATAGATGAAAAAATTGAACCGTCACTTCATGCATACCTTGGTGGAGTTTGCAAGCAATTGGATTGTCTGCCAATTAAAATAGGCGGCTATGTTGATCATGTGCATATTCTTTGTTTTCTTTCAAAGAAAATTGCCTTGATGGATTTATTGGAAGAAGTAAAGAAGCGTTCATCCAAATGGATTAAAACGGAGGATGGCCGATACGAGGATTTTTACTGGCAAAATGGATATGGCGCTTTTTCTGTAAACCCCACGGAAACAGAAGTGGCCGTTCGCTATATTGAAGGGCAACATGAGCATCATCAAAAAATAAGTTTCCAGGATGAGTACAGGGCATTTCTAAAAAAATACAAAGTAGAATATGATGAGAGATATGT
>JANOTW010000673.1:0-7545 GCA_031416575.1 Ferruginibacter sp. | reverse complement strand
AGTTAAGAGTGAATGTAAAAAACAGTACTATTAGTCCTAAGAATCTCATGCATTTTATATTTCTGCAAAGAGACGATTTCAATGTTAAGCGAAAGTGAAGGGAATGTTACGGGAATGTTAAGCGATTGTTACGGGAATGTTATCAGGCGTTGTTGTTCACGCTTTCTGAATCAAAGGAATATTGTATATGATATTAATACCCCCTGATATCTATCGGGGGTATTAATATTATTATACTGCACAAAGGGTAAAAACGTGAGGAAAAAATTTTGTCCAGGCAGTGAAGCTATATGGATCATCCTTGCATCGCCCTCTTGTACTGAATACCATTGGGGAACTTTAATTGCGTTTTAAATTAATTCGGGAGCGTACTTTATTTGGTTATTGTGCAAAATAAACATCACTAATTTATTCCTTGCGCAGTAAACTCTAATGATTTCTTCCTTATTAAAACTGATTAATTTATGATCTTTAATTTTATCAGCTCAATCTGATTTTTTAACATGTAATTCAATTGACCTCAATGTGGGTTAAACGAAAACTTTGTCATTCATTTAACCGCATAAAAAAAGGCTGTCCCAAACTTTGGAGACAGCCTCTTTCATGAAAAAATAAAAAATTACCTGGCCTTTACATAAGTCAACGTATCATAAAAAAACTGGTTTGGCCTGCCATTTTGCTTCATGATAAAAGCAGCATAAATTATTTTGGTAGCTGGATCGTACCGGCTGGTTGTTACTGCCGTGTTCAAAGACAACGCTCTTCCTCTGCCATCATCCGCTATCGTATTTTTAACATCGGTTAATTTATTGGTAGCATTGTCAAATATGAACAATGGAGTTGTAGCCCCGAAAGCGGTAGGCCCGCCAAGAGTACCTGCGCCCCCGGCAAATGCGGGCAGCAATTCATCTCCCCTATAGGTACTGAAAGAGGATACACTGTTTTCAGCGACAGTAATCAAATTAATATCGCCCGGGTATGTACCAGTTACGCCATCAGCAATACCGTATGCCGCCCATCCGGCAGTTTTTACTTTCAGCTTATATACACCGTCATATTTATTTTTAATTGTAAACCCTACAACGATATTTTTTAAATTACCCGCAATCTTGTATCCCTGGTCAACAGCCGAAATAGTGAGCCCCAATCCATAGGTTTTTGTAGGATTGAGTAGTGTTGAATTGGGAATAGTAATTTTTATTGCATCGGAGGACTTTTTGCCTGCAGGAATTACAACTGAAGTTGTGCTTATATTAAATGTACCTGCCGGCAATGGTGTAAGGTTTGCGGCAACTACAAGTGCGTTATTCTGTATTAATGTTACAGTAACGTTACTTGTAGCATCTGCTTCCTGCTCTAATGTAATGTAAGGCCCTTGTAAAACAGAAGGAGTAACCTGGGAATTTATACTTCCTAAAACGGGACTCTTTGGAGCTTGTGGAAATGCCACCCCCTTTACTTCAACACCCTGTGTACCGTATTGCCGGTCTTCAAAACCTTTATCTTTTAAGCATCCGGTACCCGCCAGTAACAAAGAAACAAAAAGAGCAAATAATAATGATATTTTTTTCATATTGAAAATTTTATTGTAATCAACTAAATTTAGTTTAAATCCCAAAATATTCTGCCGGTAAATAAATTTACGGTTCCTTCTTTCGCAACATTAGCAGCATTATAATTATACTCGTTTTGCGGATAAAACAAACGAACCGGAATAGTTGTTTTAGTATTATTTGGATCTATGGAAATCGTTGGGCCCGCTGTAAATCCACCACCCGCTCCGTAAACGATTCCTGATCTTCTGAAATCGGTCCAAATCTCATAGGGCGCAATTGAATTTAAAGCAAACCATTTTTGCTGAAGGATTGTAAATAATCCACCCCCGGGGAGGCCTGCTGCTAAAGGTGGCGCCGTATAATCCACATCGGGATAAGTGGCATTAGCAGTTATATAAGCATCCGCTTGTGCGGTAGTTAAACCTAACCATACGAAAGATTCCCTAACTGCTGATGTAAGCAAAATACTGGCGGTAGGCCCCGTTGTAATAATCCCACGTTGCCTTGCTTCAGATTGTAAAAATAAACTTTCAACACTAGTAAAAATCCAGGCACGGGAAGCTGCTCCGTCTGGAACTAAGCCAGGGCCTCTTACTGATGAAAGAGAACTTCCAATAGGAACTGTAGCGCCACCTGATGGTGTTCCGAAAGGTATTCCTGTTTGCCCGGCAGTGGTACCATTTGGGGATACGTAAAATCGGTTTATGCGCGGGTCTCCGTCTGCCTTGTAATAGTCTATCGCATATGCACTGGCCTTTGCCCAGTCACGCTGGCTACCTACACCCGCTTCGCTGGTATGAAAAAATCGAAAATAAGGGTTTGGCTTTGTACCAGTAAATCCTGGATTTAAATGAGCTGACTGACCAGCGCCAATAAATCCATCCGTGGTAATTTTTGCTACCTGTGCTGCTATATCAATACCAGGTGCAACTGTGTTTGTAGCTAACCCATTATGAAGGTGAATCAAAATTCTAAGCCTGAGTGTATTTGCAAATTTCTTCCAGCTTGTTGTATTGCCTTTAAAAACAATATCCGCAGTTGCTATATCCGGATTTTGGGGTAGTGCCGTACCATTCACATCATTAAGCAAAATAATAGCAGTATCCAGATTAGCGAGAATACCTTTATAGACATCTAATCCTTTATCAAACTGGGGTGTAGGGGCTGTAGTGCCTTTAAAAGCATCAGTATAAGGGATATTACCATAAATGTCCACCAGCATCTGAAAATTATGCGATTTCATGATGCGGCCAATTGCCTCATAAGTACCTGCGCCTGCCTCTTTGGCTTTGTTGACCATAAGATTATAATTATTGGCATTGGAATAAAGATTATTCCAAACACTCACATGAAAATCGTTGGTAAAAGCATAGGTCTCTTCTTCGTTGAAAGATTGATATGAACCTGATCTTGCACCATGGCCTGTCCACCATCCAATGAACCAAAACTCCGAAGCGATGATCGTACTTGTTGCCTGCAATGCTCCCGGCAGGAGAACCGACGGTGTAACAGATACATCCGTTACATCATCCGGGTTAGCATTAATGTTAAATTTTTCCTTACTACAGCCTGCTAAAGCCAAAAACAGTACTGCAAGGGTTGTGGTAATAATTATATTTTTAAATTTCATAATACGCATTTTTTTTTGAATTAAAATCTAAGTGTAAGGTTAGCGCCAAAAATTCTTGTTGGCGGAAAATTAAAAGCGGTACTTCTGCCTGTGGCATTTCCGGTATAGGACGAATTACCATTTCCTCCTGAAAACTCTGGATCAGTCCAAACATTGGATTTTGGCACCCACATTAACAGGTTTCTGCCATTAATCCCTATTGATGCACCTTTAATTACATTAGTGACTTTGGTTCCAAAAATTTTCACCGGAATTTCATAATTAATGGCAACTTCTCTTAGCTTCCAGAATGAACCATCAGCAACATAGTTACTGGTTACAGCGGTATTGAGGTCACTATTCCAGAATAAGCGGCCATAATTTGTGGTATAAACATCCGTGTTGGTTACAAATTTTCCGGCGCCATCATCATATACGGAATTTGGGAAAATAAATGCCCGGCGGCCGTTTTGAGCGCTGCGTTCAGAAATGCCATTGTCATCTAAAAATCCGCCTAACTGATCGGCTACTATTTGGTTACCTCCACGATAATCGGCTACCGCACTAAAACTTAATCCTTTCCAGTTCACATTCAGGCTCATGCCAAAAAAATGTTCTGGTGTTGTTTGGCCAAATACAGCCAGGTTGGGATTTTGAGTAGGCATACCCGTTGCTTTGTCAACTATCACATGCCCCTGGGCATCCCTTATATAGTCAGTTAATTTGAATTTATATGCAGGTTGGCCCACGATTACATAATTATAGTTGCCAATACCTAATTCATTAACACCATCAACCAACGATGTAACTATATTTTGTTGATTGGTATAATTTACCTTAAAATCTATAGATACATTATTGATCTTTACCAAAGGAGTTAATTTCAAGTCAAGTTCAAGGCCTTTATTGGTAAATGATGCAGCATTCTGTTTTGCGGATGTATATCCGGTAGTATTTGAAATCTGAACATCAATGATCTGATCTGTATTATCCTGGTGATAGTAGGTAGCTTCAAAGTTGATCCTGTTTTTAAGAAAACCCAGCTCAATACCTACTTCCTTATTTACCACGAATTCTGGATTGTAAGATGCCGCAACAGTTGCTGAATTAGCCTGAAATCCTAAAACATCGCCATAAGGGAAGAAAGTTGACTGATCAAAAACATTTTCAAATGCGTATGCCGGCAGGTTTACGTTACCCGTTTTTGAGACAGCGCCACGTACTTTCACATAGTTGAGTGTATTATTTGATTTAATGAAAGGTATCACTTCATGAAGTAATAAAGATGCGCTTACACCCGGATAAAAGAATGCTATATCACTCTTTTTGAAATCTTTTCCGGGTTTAACCAGGCGGCTATCAATGTCATAGCTTGCAGTAGCTTCTACAAAAGCCCAGTTATTGTAATCAAAAGATACTTTACCAAAATATCTTTCTAATCTTGTTTTGGAATTGTCAACAGCAACAGCCGGTTCTCCTTTACGAAGCTGAATAGATAATAAGGTGGCATTTCCAAGGTTATTACTCCCCGCACTTAAAAACCTGAATGAAGATTCCCGGTAAGACTGTCCTGCCAAAACATTAATTCCAAATTTGCCAAAACGCTTGTTGGCATTAGCAAAAATCTCAGAAGTTAACCTTCTGTTTACTGTTGAAGTATTACCTATAGCAGAAGTAATGTTTAATGTTCCGTGATCCCTTAATGTACCATGAAAAGCTGAATAGTTAAAAGCCCCCCTGGTAGAACGGGCTTCGGCATTATCAAAAGTAAGTCCGACCCTGTAAGTAAAATTTAACCAGGAAGTAGCTTTGAAATCAAGTTGTGCATTTCCAAAGAATTCATCCCCCCTGCCTATTTCCCTGGAATTGTCTTTGGCGAAATAGGGTGTTTTATCCTGGTTATCAAGATAAGGAGTATAATAGCCATCGGGGCTGGAGAAAAAATCATTTCTCCAATTTTTGAAGCGGCTAAGGTCATAGTTACCCGGAGACCCTGTTACATTATAATATACCCGTTGGTTATTATTTGTTATATCATATTCAGATTGTGTATAGCGGAGCCCGAACCCTGCTTTAAATCGTCCGTATTCCTTATCAGCTCTCATATTTACAGATCTGCGATCGTTTTTATCGCCAGGCAAAGTTCCCTTTATAGAAACATTTTGTGCACTTAAATAAAAATCCCCGGCTGAATACGAAATATCAGATTGATTAGTAACTCCTGTCGCAAAGAAATTTCTTCTGCCATTTTTATTGTAAGAATAAGGCATCTCCAATTTTTCCCCATTAGGGCCGGTTTGCCCAAATTGCCTGATGGAACCATCAAATTCATCTCCCCAACTTTGTTGTTCAATAGGTTCAAAAGTTCCATATCCTAAAGCATCCGGAGTATAACCTCCACCAAAACGTCCCTGGAATTTGGGTAAATAAGAAATTTTCTCCAATTGTGTAGTATGACTAACAGTAACTAATGGCCTGGCTTTATTACCCCTTTTTGTTGTAATAACAATTGCACCATTTACGCCATCAGGCCCGTAAACCGCTGTTGAAGATGCCGATTTAAGTATCGTTACATCAGCAATATCATTGGGGTTGATTGAGTTAATAAACCCAAGTGCCAATGGCACACCATCCAATACCAGCATTGGCTGGTTATTACCCGTTAGAGAACGAATACCCCTCAAAGTAATCCTGGTATCAGCAAAAACTCCGCTATTGGTTGTATTTACATTTAAACCGGAAACTTTACCAGTCAATCCATTCTGAAGATTTATAACTCTTGCCTGGATCAATTCTGCAGACCTGACTTTTGCGGTTGAATAACCCAACTCCTTTGCCTGTCGCTGCTGTCCTAAAGCTGTTGTAACAATAACTTCTTGTAATCCAGCGCCTTGGGTAACCAGTGAAAAAGTTACAAAACCTGCACCTGGTTTAATTGTTGAAGCAGCAAATCCTGCGGCTGTAACAGTTAGTTGTGAGGCTTCATTAATTTTTAAACTGAAATTTCCATCGCCATCAGCGTTTGTGGCGTTTTTGGTACCTGTTTCAAGAACAGTTGCAAAAGGAACCGGTTCTCCTTTTTCATCCCGTATTTGTCCCGAGACAGTACGGGTTTGCGCCAATGCCAATCCTCCGCAGAACATTAACACTGTAAATAATAATAATAATCTACTCATGTGTAATAATTTTTTGTTTTTAAGTATAAACCACTAAAATTATAAATTTTAGAAAAGGCCAATTTCTTTAATTAACAGTTTAATAATAATGACAAATTGAAGAATCGATTTGCTGCATAAAGGAACATAAAAAAGCTAATAATTTATAAATAAATTATTTTTTGGGCATTTAGAAGAAAAATTTTAGTTAAAATCTAATTTGAAGAATATTAACAAAATGGGGAGATGAAAGAAATAATTCATAAAAAATAAAGGGTTCTCTGAAAATTATTGGGCAATAAGGGTATTATTTAAAATTTAGAAGTCCTGATAAACTAAAATAAAATTTTCTTTTTTAAACTAATATTTTTACGGGTTAGACATTATTTTGAAACCAAATCATAAAAAATAACGTCCCCGAATGTCCGGAACGGCTAATTTTAAAAACAAAATTTGGGCTCAGAACTTACTAAACCAAAGTATTTAAGGTAACCTGGTCTTTACAGGTGGCCGCTGCATATACTATTGACACCCCAATAAAATATTAATAGATGCACCAGGCCGGACATCTGTGTTGCTGATAATTGCACCAGCAATGAGCTATAAAAATGGAGAATTATTTAAAACCCTGAATTGCAATCTACAGGCAAAACATCATCTTCTTAATTGCTCGTATATGCAGAGAGTTTGTTTTTCATTCATCATTTTATTTTACCCCAAAAACCAAAAAACTTCTGTTAGGTAAGATATCCGCCGCACTAAGAGTTACTCCTTTCGTAAAGTTTAGGCTTTTTTATTCACATTTACAATATGTCAAATTTAGTCTCAAGCTATCTAATCCTTAATCCCTGACTGTTATAATAATCCGGCTGCAATTTTTTGATGGTGAAAAAAACTTTTTTTTATCTTTCAGCCAAATATCCCCACCAAATAAATCGTTTACTTATACTGCACATCGGGTAAATCAGTGAAGTTTTGTTTTGGTCAATAAAAAAATAAAACAGGTTACCCCCATCCCCTTCCCGAAAAATCGGGATGTTCCAAAAGGGGGTAAAAATGGTTAATTTAAAACGCAATTAAAGACCCTCAATGGTATTAAGTACAAGAGGGCGATGCAACAATGATGGCCATTGCTTCTCTGCCTGGACAAAAAATCTTATTCACGTTTTTATCCGTTGTGCAGTATATATAGGAAATCGCCAGGCAATATAATAAGGAATTTATG
>JANOTW010000672.1:0-11451 GCA_031416575.1 Ferruginibacter sp. | reverse complement strand
TGGATGGGACGGAACTTATAAAGGAGTGAAATTAGGCGCCGATGTATTTGTTTACATGATTGACATAATGTGCGATAACTATAGCGTATTGACCTATAAAGGAAATGTAACGCTGATACAATAAAGTTTTTTGTTTTTATTGATGAACGAAGCCGGCTGGGGAGCCGGCTTTTGTTTTTCAAGGCAGTCCGGAAAAAATGGGGGGTTCGAAAATGTTTTTCAACAAGCAGTATTTCCTTAATCCACAACGTTGCGCCCTCTTTATCCCGGGTAAGGTTTGCTGTATCGGGGCTCTTTTATGCAGTCATGTTTTTTTTTGTTGTCCCGGCGGAAGAATTTCAATTAAGCATTGTTGCGTCGCACTCTTGTACCGCATACCATTGGGGATCTTTAATTATGTTATAAATTAAATACATGCCCTTTTCTACCTGAGGTATTTATTACCTTATTCGGCCTGATTGAAATATTTTCAAATTAATCATGAATAAGGTAATAAGGTTGAATCATTCATGTAATTTCTTTTCTACCAAGGTTCGCACAAGATCACTTTTTTACCCATTGTGCAGTATAGTAATTCAAGTCAATGCAGCAGTAGGGAATACACAACAGGGCGTAATCCTGCTCCTGATGGATAATATGAACAAGTGGGCCGTCCGGGGATGCAAAGCAATTTTACCTGTGCAGGCCTGAGATGATATACCGTTAATTTATAACGCAATTAAAGTTGCCCAATGGTATGCGGTACAAGAGGGCGATGCAACGATGACCATTTGAAATACTTCTGCCCGGACAACAAAAAAAGTATTGTTGTATGGAAATGTCCCGATACGCTACGCTATCCGTATCGGCTGATGCAAATGAAGCATAATTGAAATTCAAAAGTTCGGACAATAAAAACACTTTCAATTATTTAACTAAATCTAAAAACAATCCTGTTTACAGGCCACCCCGCAGGCAAGCGGTACCGGGAACCTACACAGACTGCAGCGTATTTTCCACTCTTGAAAATTTTAATAAAAGAATCATTTTATTGTGAAATAATTATGAAGTATTTACGTTTCATAAAAGAGGGACCTGACATCGAAGCTTAACTAAATCCAAACCCATGAAATTCTATGTACACATTGTGTTGTGCTGCATAATAACGACCGCCGCCTTACCGTCGTCTGCACAAGACATCCATTTCTCACAATTTTTTGAAGCGCCGCTTCTGCGTAATCCTGCATTGGCGGGCCTTTTCTCCGGCGACCTGCGTTTACAAACAGTTTATCGTACCCAATGGCAAAGTGTTACAGTTCCATATCAAACCACTTCCATCAATGGTGAATTTAAACTGGCCGTTGGCAAAAGCCAGGATTACTTAACAATAGGCGCACAGGTCTTACACGATAAGGCCGGCGCAATCGCACTTACATCCACCCACATTTTACCAACCATCAATTATCACAAATCATTGAGTGCGGAAAGGAATATGTACCTGTCATTAGGTTTCATGGGCGGCCTTGTACAACGCAGGTTTGATATGAGTAAAGTAACTACCAACAGCCAGTATGATGGCAGCGCATACAATGGCGGCCTGGCTACGGGTGAAAGCCTGGCCAACCCATCTTATTCCTATTTTGATGGAACCGCGGGCATGAGTTTTAATACGCAAATGGGACAGGATCCCGTGAATAATTTTTTTGCGGGCATAGCTTATCATCATTTTAATAAAAACGCGAAAAATTCTTTTTATACCAATGCCAGTGTTGAAATGAAACCAAAATGGGTTTATTCGGCCGGCGCTAAAATGGCCACTACGGATTATTCGTATGTGACCGTGCATGCAGATTATACCCAACAGGGCGTTTATACGGAACTGATAGCAGGGGCCATGCTTACCTACCAGTTGGATGATACTGAAACCCCAAGATACTTTATACATGGTGGCGCTTTCATGCGATGGAAAGATGCGCTGATACCAGTAGCCAAATTAGAAGTAAGGCCTTTCGCCATATCCGTAAGTTATGATGCTAATATATCCAAATTAAGTTCGGCAAGCAGGGGCAGGGGTGGTTTCGAAATGGGCCTGTCGTATCAAAAATATTTAAGCAGGGACAATACCAGCAGGGATGCTGTAAGATGCCCAAGGTTTTAAAAAAATGGCCAATCCTGGTTTCAAAAGTCGTGTGCTGACAAACTAAGATCTTTTGTTTTTATGGATTGTTTGGATAACACAAGAACTCCCTTTACCGGGAGCTTTTTGTTTTTACTTTTGAAAGATGGGGAGGACCGTATCGTTTAAAACTAAATGGTAGCAAGTGCGTTGCCTTTGGATCATTGTACCTTGCTATTATATGTTTCTTTAATCCTGCATACTTTTCAAAGTCAATCAGCATTTCTTCAGGGTCAATTGCCCATAAAATAAACTACGGCAAGTTCATATCCCTTTAAACCCAATCCACTGATAACACCTGCGCTTTTACCAGATACATGGGACAGTTTCCTGAACTCTTCCCTGCCAAAAACATTTGAAATATGCACTTCCACAACAGGCGTATTAATCGCTGCAATTGCATCGCCCAGGGCAACGGAAGTATGCGTGTAGCCGCCCGGGTTGATAATGATCCCGTCATAAGAAAATCCTACACGCTGCAGTTCATTGATCAACTCTCCTTCTACATTACTTTGATAATACAGAAATTCAATTGCCGGATATTTTGTTTTCAGTTCTTCAAAATACTGCTCAAAAGACTGATTGCCATAAATGGCTGGTTCCCTTGTACCGAGGAGGTTTAGGTTTGGCCCGTTAATGATCGCTATCTTCATAACACGAATTTATGGCACGAATTTTTAAAAGACGAATTACACGAATTGATACATTTTGTTTTCGATTTATTTTATTCCTTGAATTCGTGTAATTCGTGATATAAAATTCGTGTTATTTAATTCTTTGTACCAATCATCCCAATAAACTCATCAAACAAATACCTGCTGTCATGCGGGCCCGGGGTAGCTTCAGGATGATACTGAACGGAAAAGGCAGGTTTATTCTTTACCCGTATGCCTTCAATTGAATCATCATTCAGGTTGAGGTGTGTTATTTCTACCTCCGCCGAAGCCCTTACTGCATCCGGGTTCACGCCAAAGCCATGGTTCTGTGTAGTTATTTCACATTTGCCGCTGAGGAGGTTTTTTACCGGGTGGTTCAGGCCCCGGTGGCCATGGTGCATTTTAAAAGTTGGAATATCATTGGCCAATGCCAGTAACTGGTGCCCAAGGCAAATCCCGAACAAAGGAATATCAGCCGCCAATATTTGTTTTACTGTGCTCACCGCATAATCCATAGGTGCAGGATCGCCGGGGCCGTTACTGATGAAATAACCATTCGGGTTAAACGCCTGCATCTCTTCAAAACTTGTTTTCGCGTTATGCACTTTTACATAAGCCCCTCTTTCGATAAGGCAGTTTAATATATTTTTCTTAATACCGCAATCCAATACAGCCACTCTTATGCTACTGTCAGGGTTTCCTGCATAATAAGGCTCTTTAGTGGATACTACTGATGCAAGCTCCAATCCATCCATAGACGGCACTTTAGCCAGTTCTGCTTTTAGTATTTCCACATCACTTATATCGGATGATATAATGCAATTCATAGCGCCCTGGGTACGTACATGCGCCACCAGGGCCCGGGTATCCACATCATCAATGGCAACCACCTGCTGCTGCTCAAAATATGCCTGCAATGAACCGTCTGCCGAAAAACGGGAAAATTGCTCTTCAAGGTTTCTACCAATTACGCCCTTCACTTTTACGCCATCGCTTTCTACATCCGATTCCTTTACCCCATAATTTCCAACGTGTACATTGTTCATAATAAGTACCTGTCCATAATAACTGGGGTCTGTAAATACTTCCTGGTAACCGGTCATTCCGGTATTAAAACATATTTCACCGGTGGTAGTGCCGGTTTTACCAAATGCTTTACCATAAAACAAGGTGCCATCTGCTAATAAAAGAATGGCTATTTTTTTTTGAGCGGGAGTTGTCATTTTTTTAAGAAGTTTTGCAAAGAAAACAATTGATTGAGTTATTAAACAAATAATTTTTTAATCTTACTAAAATTCGCCGACAGCCATCTGTTCCTTAAATCTATAACGCAATTAAAGTTCCCCAATGGTATGCGGTACAAGGGAGTGACACAACGATGCTGCCATGAAAAACAAATGCCTGTGCAAAAAACATTTATTTATTTAAGTACACAACCATTAAGAATTATATCTTATTGACCTGCTTACAAAAATTATTTTCTACAAAAAGCCAAAGACTTAAAGGGTAATTGAACCGGGCAAAAATAATTTGGTATAAAAAAAGCTCCGATAATAAAATCGGAGCCCATATAAATTATTCTTTTTTCAATTTATGCTTTTGTTTTTTCTTCAGTTGCAGTACCTGCGGTATCTTCCCCTTTTACTTCAATCGCTTCTTCAACAGTTGATGTATCAGCGGTTTTCTTTTTACCACCACTACGCCTTGTCTTTTTAGCCGTTTCAGCGCCGGAAGCAGTACTAACACCCTTACCGTATATCTGATTAAAGTCAACCAGTTCAATCATGGCTATTTCAGCGGCATCACCAGTTCTTTGACCCAACTTGATGATACGTGTGTATCCACCCGGGCGGCTTGCCACTTTAGGAGCAACTACCGTAAACAATTCCTTTACGGCGGCTTTATCATTCAGGTAACTAAATACAATACGGTGATTGTGCATGATGGTTTCCTTTGTTGCCGTGTTCTTTGTTTTGGTGATCAAAGGCTCAATGTAGGTACGCAAAGCCTTTGCCTTAGCCAAAGTAGTGGTGATCCTTTTAAAGGTGATCAACTGGCAACCCAGGTTCATTAACAGGGCTTTTCTGTGAGAAGCAGTCCTGCTTAAATTGTTATTCTTATTTCCGTGGCGCATGACATTTTAATTTTATTATTCGCTTACACCGTGTCAGGAATTGTAAGCTACTTATGTGATTTAATTCGTGTAATTCGTGAATAAAATTCGTGTTATAATTAATTATTCATCATCCAGTTTCAACTTACTCAGGTCCATTCCAAAGCCCAATCCTCTTTCATTCAACACCTGCTCAATTTCACTCAATGATTTTTGTCCGAAATTCCTGAATTTCATCAGGTCTTCCTGCTCATATTGTACCAATTCGCTTAATGAATTGATCTTAGCTGCTTTCAAACAGTTAAAGGCGCGTACGGAAAGATCAAGGTCTTCCAGCGGGGTCTTTAATACTTTACGCAGTTGCAAAGTTTGTTCGTCCACCAGGTCTTCTTTCTTATCTTCTTTTGTATCAAAAGTAATGTTCTCATCCGTGATGATCATCAAATGCTGGATCAGGATACGGCTCGCTTGCTTTACCGCTTCTTCGGGATGAATGGTACCATCGGTGATCACTTCCATGATCAGTTTTTCAAAATCCGTACGTTGTTCCACACGGGTATTTTCGATGGTGTATTTTACGTTCTTGATTGGCGTATAAATAGCATCTACCGCTATATAACCAAAATGTGAATTCTTTTCTTTATTATCTTCAGCGGGTACATACCCACGCCCTTTGCCAATCGTAATTTCAATGTCCAGTTTCGCACTGCTATCCATTACACAAAGCATCAGTTCAGGGTTCATCACCTCAAAAACAGGAGAAGCTTCCCCGATCATGGCGGCGGTAAATTCTGTTTTATTTTTAATGGAAAGCGTGATCTTTTCAGTATTCACTTCATGCTCTACTTTCTTCTTGAAACGAACCTGTTTCAGGTTCAGGATAATTTCAGTAACATCTTCAGTAATCCCTTTGATGGTAGCAAACTCGTGGTCGGCGCCAACAATGTTAATACCAATGATTGCGTAACCTTCCAATGAGTTAAGCAATACGCGGCGTAATGCATTACCAATCGTTACACCATAACCAGGTTCAAGCGGGCGAAATTCAAACTGTGCTTCAAAATCATTTGCTTTCTGAAGTACAATTTTATCGGGCTTAACAAAATTTAAAATGGCCATTTGTAGCTTGTTGTTTTGCCCCTATCCCCTAAAGGGGGACAAGGATGTTTATTTAATATTTTTGCAAATCCCCCTTTAGGGGACAGGGGTTACTTGCTATACAATTCCACAATCAACTGCTCCTTAATATTTTCAGGAACACTTTCTCTTTCGGGGTATCCTAAAAAAGTACCTTTCAATTCGGTTTCGTTAAAATCAATCCAGTTGAACTTTGTGTTTTTACCACGTACATTACCAGTGATAGAAGCATTTACCGCACTTTTATTTTTCAATCCGATGGTTTCACCTGGTTTCATGGAATAAGAGGGAACGTTTAATACATCTCCGTTAACAGTAATGTGCTTGTGACTAACCAACTGGCGTGCAGCCTGGCGGCTTGGAGCGATACCCATACGGAAAACAACGTTATCCAAACGGGCTTCCAGTAATTTGATCAGGTTTTCACCTGTAACGCCTTTGCGCCTTGCAGCTTCATCAAATGTTTTACGGAATTGTTTTTCCAGCAAACCATACGTGTATTTGGCTTTTTGTTTTTCACGTAACTGTAAAGCGTATTCGCCTAAAGTTTTGCGTTTGCGGTTTGCACCGTGCATACCCGGAGGGTTACTGTTTTTAGTTAACCACTTACCGTTACCTGTAATAGGTTCTCCGAAAATCCTGGAGATCTTTGTTTTGGGCCCTGTATATCTTGCCATAAATTAATCCTGATTTTTTAGTGACGGTGCAACATTATAAAAATCTTAAAATGAATGATGCACCCGTTTATAAATAATATTCAAATGTCTGAATTTGATGTCTGATGTCTGATTTTCAGATGCCTGATTTCCTTAAATCAGGTATTCTCAAATCCTCCTTCAAACATTAATTATGATTTCCTGGTGTATGGTGCCCTTTAAATCAGACATTCCTTAAATCCTACATCAGGCATAGTATTATACTCTTCTCTTCTTTGGAGGACGGCAACCATTATGTGGTAAAGGTGTAACGTCTTTGATCATATTGATCTCAATACCGGATTGGGATAAAGCCCTGATTGCGCCTTCCCGGCCCGAACCCGGGCCTTTTACAAAAACATCCACTCTTTTTAATCCTGCATCCATTGCTGCTTTCGCTGCGTCTGAAGCAGCCATTTGTGCTGCGTAGGGAGTATTTTTCTTGCTGCCCCTGAAACCCATTTTACCAGCGCTTGCCCAGGAAATAACCTGACCCTGCTTATTAGTTAAGCTAATGATAATGTTGTTGAAACTCGCTGTTACATGAGCATCTCCGTAACTATCTACTTTTACTACTCTTTTTTTAGACGATGCTTTGCCACCTTGTGCTTTGCCGCCCTGCGCTTTACCGCCTTGTGCTTTTGCCATAATTAATTTAATAGGTAATCTTTTGAAATAATTTTCGTTCGCCCGGAGCTAAACGGAACTGAACCAACCCTCCTGCTGACTTATTAGCGATCCGGCGTTTGTTCAAATTTTATAAGTCTATAAAATAACTGATACCAGGTAGTTTACCTGGTATCAGTTATTTATTTATTTCTTAGCTACTTTCTTTTTACCGGCAACTGTTTTACGCTTACCCTTACGAGTGCGGCTGTTGGTACGGGTACGCTGTCCACGCAATGGTAATCCTTTTCGATGACGTAAACCACGGTAGCAGGCAATATCAAGCAAACGCTTGATGTTCATCTGTACTTCACTGCGCAAAGCGCCTTCGGTTTTGAACTCATTGTTAATTACATTACGAATGGCGGTTTGTTCGTCATCATTCCACTCATTTACTTTTTTGTCATAGCTGATTTCAGCTTTGTCCAAAATATACTGAGCAGTAGAGCGACCTATACCAAATATATAGGTAAGACCTATTTCGCCTCTTTTATTTTTTGGTAAATCTATACCGGCAATACGAGCCATAATTCTGTTGATTTGTTAATATGTTGATTAATTTAAATGGTTTTCACCATTGACGAATTTATTACCCTTGTCTTTGCTTAAAGCGGGGATTTTTTTTATTGATCACAAACAAGACGCCTTTCCTTCTTACGATCTTGCAATCAACACTTCTTTTTTTAATTGAAGCTTTAACCTTCATGTTGTTTCTTTTTATTTATTAATAATCGCTTTCGCTTTTTAAAAGGCACCTGCTTATTTATACCTGAAAATAATCCTGCCCCTTGTCAAATCATACGGGCTCATTTCTACGCCAACTTTATCCCCTGGTAATATTCTGATGTAATGCATTCTCATCTTTCCTGAAATCGTGGCCAGTATTTCGTGTCCATTTTCGAGCTTAACTTTGAACATAGCATTACTAAGTGCTTCTAAAATTGTTCCGTCTTGTTTAATGAGTGCCTGCTTAGCCATATTTTTGGAGCGCAAAGATAGGAGGATTAATTTAATTATTATTAAATAAATCAGATATTTACCAATTAAAACCCCCTTTTTCCCATGAAGCAATTATTATTGAGCATTTTGACGGTATCAATACTTGGGATTTCCTGTCAAAAAAGCGATGCCCCCACCCCGGCAGCAGCAGTTAAATATATGAGCTTAACCGCAGGCAGTACCTGGAATTATGAGCTTACCGACAATAAACTTGTAACTACTACTCCCTTTACCATCACTTCCACCAGCAAGGATTCTACCATCAATGGTAAGTCTTATCATGTTTTTACCAATAGCAATGGGAGTGCAAACGAATATTACAATATTACCGGCAATGATTATTACAATTTCAGGAGTTTGCCATCTGCATTAGGGGGTGCCAGTGTGGAAAATATATATTTAAAAGATAATGCCGCGGTTGGCGCAAGCTGGAGCCAGAGTTACCCGGTAACAGTTACAGGTGTCGCATTGAATGCTTCACTTACCAATACCATTACCGAAAAAGGCATCAGCAAAATAGTTAAAGGCGTTACTTACAAAGATGTTATTCATGTAACCACCACCGTGGCAATAATCGGGTTGCCATTACCTCCCGGCGCATTAACAACCGATATCCATTCTTATTATGCGGCAAAATTCGGGTTGATTCAATCGGTTAATAAAATCAGTCTCAATTATGCTGGTATTGTTAATAATACAGATCAGCAAACCAACCTTATTACAACCAATATCAAATAATTTCCTGCCTGGTTTACAAAATAAAAACCTGGTTTACGAAAGCCAGGTTTTTATTTTATTGAGATATGAACTTCCATTCTAATTGAATGATTCATCATTTAACAGCACTTTGGTCATTTCATGAAAATGATTTTGCAACTGGTGTACACTAATGGGTTGCATAATATGCCTTCTTTCATCCCGGTACCAGATTTCCATTTTAGAAAAATCGCCTTTGGAAGGAATTAAAATTCTAAATGCGCCTTTTAAATATTTTACAGTACCGTTTTCGTTCTCCTCCTTATTGAACCTGAGATTCAATAGTTGATCTTCATCTAATGGAATAGGCGAAAGCTGGCTGGTTTCGTACCAAAATTCCTGGTCACCGGTATCAACACATACCTGCTTCTCATCACCATTCAGATCTGATACTTCGCCTAACCGTTTATCGCCATCATTATCGGCTATTAAATAATCACCCACTTTAATTTCCTGAAATTTTATCATATAGGTTGCTTTTTTATACTGCCAATATAGGATTTTTTATGAAAAGAAAATGGACATAACTGTTTAAAGGCATAAAATAATGCGTAAAATAATGTGAACAATATCACTTTACTCCGCCCAACTCATTACATATCCTTCGTTTTCTATTTCAAGCGCCTCTCTTGTTAATTGCAAAGGATGAAAAGTGTCCACCATTACCGCGATCTCATTGGTTTCTTTGGCGCCAATACTTTTTTGTACGGCCCCGGGATGCGGGCCATGCGGTATCCCCGCCGGATGAAGGTTGATCATCCCACGGGTTACATGCTTACGGCTCATAAAATCACCATCCACATAATACAATACTTCATCACTATCAATATTACTATGGTTATAAGGAGCCGGTATAGCATTTGGATGGTAATCAAACAAGCGGGGCACAAAGGAACAGACTACGAAATTGTTAGCTTCAAATGTCTGGTGTACCGGCGGCGGCTGATGCACTCTTCCGGTAACAGGTTCAAAATCATGAATAGAAAGTGCATAAGGATAACAATACCCATCCCAGCCAACCACATCAAATGGATGATGCCCATAATGGATACCATACAATACTCCCTTCTTTTTTGTTTTAATTAAAAAATCACCTTCTTCATCATGCGTTTTCAACTCTTTGGGCGCTCTTATATCCCGTTCACAATATGGCGAATGCTCCAGCAACTGGCCGTATTTACTTAAATATTTTTTTGGATAACGGATAGGTGTAAATGATTCCACAATAAACAGGCGATTGTTCGATGTCGCAAAGTTGATCTGGTAAATTGTTCCTCTTGGTATTATTAAATAATCGCCATAAGCGAAATCAATAATACCGTACATGGTTTTTAATATACCGCTGCCTTCATGTATAAAGATCATTTCATCGGCATCCGCATTTTTGTAAAAATAACTGCCCATGCTTTGCTGGGGTGCGGCCAATACAATGTGAAGGTCGCTGTTGACCAATACGGGTTTGCGGCTATGCAGAAAGTCCTTTTCCGGCTTTATATTAAAGCCCTCGAAACTGCGGTGCCGCAGCATTTTTTCTTCCGCTATGACAGGCAGAACATTTACCGGGGCATCCGTTCTTATAATTTGAGTAGGTGGGTAATGATGATATAACAAAGAGTAATCATTGCTAAATCCTTCAGTCGAAAATAATTGTTCGGCATAAAGACTTCCATCAGGTTTGCGGAATTGCGTGTGTCGTTTGTGTGGGATGGAACCCATATTATGATAGTGAGGCATGTTTAATTGATAATTGATTAATTGAAAATTGAAAATTCCTTTTTAAACATAAAAATATCATTTGACTCAAAGCCCTAATGATGATAGCGGAAAAATATAATTTCGCTTACGCTTGTCAATCCATTAAGTAAAATTGCGGAGAAATACCATGAATAAATGTAAACATAAATATCTAAAAAGATGTCACCGGTTTAATTAAACTTTTTGCTAACATGGATCGTGAAAACCAGGACTTTTATTATTAATATACCTCATTAAAAAACCTGTAGCTTAAAAAACCTTACCTCAGTCTGTCAGGAGGCGTCATTAACTGACTGGCAATATAGCAGGCACAAGTTGTAAATTGAACAGGTAGATAAGGCAATAATTAATCTAAAATAAAGATATTTATAATGCTTATCTTGATAGGTGAAAAATAATCCCTGAACTATATATTCATAAAAAACATAAAAAAACTTCTCATGAAAAAGCTAATTGCATTTATTACCACCCTATTGTTTTTTGTGGCAGGCGGTTTTAGTCAAAAGGTAGGCATAGGAA
>JANOTW010000671.1:0-1837 GCA_031416575.1 Ferruginibacter sp. | reverse complement strand
GCTAAGAATATCGGATTTTATTTATAACGGTATTATTCACCAGTATCCCGGGCAACCGGCATATATATTCATGCTGTCGTTATTGAATGACCTGGTATTTTTTGCTAAGATCAACCTGATATTCGCAGGATTATACATGCTGTTATTTTTGGCCGGTAAGCGCCTGGCAGATATTGTAACCGTTAGCCTCAGTATTGTTGTCACGCTGGTTTCCCTTGGGTTAATGCAATATTTCAGTCTTTCCTTTGTGCCCCTTGGCGCCGACTTGTACGGCTATTCGATGAAGGATATCCGTCAAACGGTCGGGGCTTCCGGCGGCATCAATACTGGAATTATTGTTGCCATCAGTACAGTGGTATTGGGTTTACTTGCTATTTACAAATGGGTCAGCCCGGGTTTTAAGGGTGCCGCTAAATGGATAAACCTTACGGCAGGGATAATAGCGGTTACCTGGATGATCACCACCATTTTTACACCAGGCAAGTTTAACATCCGCGATGAATATGCCGGTAACCTTGTGAAGAACAAACTGAATTATTTTATCGCGGCATCCTATGATCATTTTTTTCCAAATCCATCGGAAACATTTGTTAAGCCGGTGGTGAATAATGAAGAATCATACTATGTGGATGAAACCAATTATCCATTACTGCACAAGGATAACACGGCGGATGTATTATCCCCGTTTTTTAATAAGGACTCTACAGCTCCTGATATTGTGATCCTGTTGGTAGAAGGTTTGGGCCGTGCCTTTACCAACGAAAATGCGTACCTGGGCAGCTTTACACCTTATCTTGATTCGCTTAGTAACCATAGTTTATATTGGGAGAATTTCTTAAGTAATGGAGGCCGCACTTTTGCGGTATTGCCGTCAATTTTAGGATCACTGCCTTTTGGCAGCAGCGGGTTCAACGAGTTGGGCGATAAAATGCCTGCGCACCTTTCATTGATGAGTATCCTAAAATCGAATGGTTACCATACTTCTTTTTATTATGGGGGCGATGCCGGCTTTGATAATATGGCGTTGTTTTTACAAAAGCAAAAGATAGATGGGCTTTACGATATAAAAACCTTTCCTGCGGATTATCCGAGGCTACCGGAGAATAACGGTTTTTCCTGGGGATATGGAGATAAGGAATTGTTCAGGCATGTACTCAATAAGCACGATCAGCAGGCGAATGCCCGTCCTTCCTTACAGGTTGTTCTTACTGTAGCCACCCATAGCCCCTTCCTGGTAAATGAGCAGCAACATTACCTTGACGAAGTTGAGCAGCGGATGAACCAGCTTAATTTTACTGACGGGCAAAAGGAAGAGCATCGGAAATACGATCATCAGTATGCATCCATTTTATATGCCGATGATGCCATAAAATCTTTTATTAATAATTATAGTACAAGGCCGGGTTTTAAAAATACGATCTTCCTGATAACAGGCGATCACCGCATGCCTGAAATACCCATGGCAACTAAAATAGACCGTTACCATGTACCACTGATCATTTATTCGCCGTTGTTGAAAAGGGCTCAAAAGTTTGAATCCGTTTCTTCGCATACCGATGTAGCGCCCACTTTATTGGCTTACCTGCAAAATAATTTTAACCTCAGGGCCCCGTCATTGGTTAGCTGGGTGGGAAGTGGCATAGATACAGCGCATGATTTTCGTAATATTCATGCAACTGCATTAAAGCAAACCAAAAGTAACCTAATTGATTTTATCATGGGCGGTTACCACCTGAATGAGGAAACCGTATTTAAACTGATGAAGAATATGGGGGAGGAACCAGATCCGGACCCTTCAATGAAAGACAAGCTGAAAGCTGATTTCGCAAAATTCAGG
>JANOTW010000670.1:0-3749 GCA_031416575.1 Ferruginibacter sp. | reverse complement strand
CCTTCCAAAAAACCCCGAAGCACCGCCAATATCCTGTGAGAAGGCGTTTTGGAGATCAGCTCGGAAAATTCAAAATAATCCTTGTATTTGATGCCTGCTGTTTCTTTATCTGTTACCACTTTACTTTGCAGGGTGGCTTCCGTTTCAAACAGTTTTCGCAGTTTGGCCCTCACTGCCGCATCTTCATTGATCAGCTCTGCGATGATATCCCTGGCCCCCTGTAATGCCGCATCCGTATCAGTTACTTTTTCATTAATGAAATTGGAAGCTATTGCAATCAGGTCAATATCGTTTTGTTCCAATAATACATTGGCCAATGGTTCCAGGCCATTTTCTCTTGCCGCCTGCGCTTTGGTTTTTCGTTTTGGCTTAAAGGGAAGGTAAATGTCTTCTAACTCCGCGATGGTATTGGCTTTGCTGATCTTATCCTGCAATGCTTCCGTCATTTTTTCCTGATCGCTGATGGTCTTTTCTATAAAAATTTTGCGTTCCGTAAATTCTTTTAAAAATTTAGCTTCATCCTGTATCTGCTGAATCTGCACTTCATCCAGCGCCCCGGTTTTATCTTTCCGGTAACGGGCGATAAAGGGAATGGTAGCGCCTTCCTCCAGCAAATTGATTACAGCTTCTACCTGCTGCAATTTGATATTTAATTTTTGTGCTATTGGTTGTGTGAATGCGGACATGATTTTTTTATTTGGGTTGCGAATGTAGTATTGTGTAGTGAAATAAAAAATTGGAAGTTTCAAAACTTTTTTTGCGAAATACTACAACAGTATTATAGGATCCGATTTGTGCCAGAAAATTATAAATCAAAAAATATATTCATCTTTTCTTGCACCTGTAAAAATTAATTTCTACTTTGATAGTTCTTTCGCCCTGTTCAAACTCCACACTCAATTTTTTTAACCTTTAAATTTTAATCAATGAAAAAGATTATTCTTCTCTGCCTGCTTGCCCCAATGATGGTAATAGCGCAGAACAAAAATGTTTTGAATGCCAACCGTGTATTTCCAAAAGTGGATAAAGTGCTTGAGTTTGAAAAAGCCATTGCCGCACATGCACAAAAATATCATACCGGCGACTGGAAATGGCGGGTATTCGATATTCTATCAGGGCCAGATGCCGGTGGGTACCATATTACCGAAGGGCCTAATAGTTGGGACCAGATTGATGGGCGTGGCAACCTGGGCCAGGAACATAATACTGATTGGAATAAAAGTGTGGCCATCTACCTTACTGATAAAAGCTCAATCGCGTTCTCGGTTTACCAGGATACACTGAGTTCCATAGCATTGACTGATTTTACCAATAAAATAAATATTTCCCACATTTACCCTAAACTGGGCTGGGGAAATAAGGTAAGGGGCCTGATTGAAAAATATAAAAAAGTATGGGTGGCAGGCGGTGAGTCTGTTGCTGTATTTCAATCCAGTTCATCCGGCCCGGCACAATACGCCCTTGTTACAAGGTACAAACAAGGCTTAAAGGAAAGGGAGCCCAATTTCAGGAAACCATTTAGAGAAAGGTATGAAGCAATTCATGGTGTGGATTCGTGGAACGATGTGATGGAAATTAACCAAAAATATGTAGATAATATCTGGAGCGAAATGCTATCGCTCAGGGCAGACCTTAGTTCGAAATAAAGCCGTTTCAAAGATTTGCAACAGGGAATATCGAATGATGAAATTTTAAAAAGCAATTTGTTGTTTGATATTCCTTGTTTAAAAAACAGTTCAGCATCAAAATCCCCTGGACCTGTTCCATTTTCCAATCCACTTATAATTCGAGCCCAATCCTTTTTGCTGGATTTTGTTCCACAAAAGAATAAATGCTATTGCGGATTGTATCATTATCCGCATAAGGAACCAATATTTTTTTTAAATCGGCGCAGCAGGTAACCTGCATGGAGGATGGCAAATAACCCATTCCCCAAAAACTTCCCCGCTCTATCAACAGGCAAAGTTTCTCTTCATTTTTTAAGCCGTTATCCATTACAGCGAATGTGGGTAATTGCGCTTCAAGCGCTTTGACCGCTATCTTTATTTTCTCATTATAGGTAAGCGATGATTCCAAAGAAGCAAAGTCGTTCTCCGTAAAAGGCGTCTTATCTATAAAACATAATTTTTTATGAAGCCCGAATTCCTCCACCATTTTATTTAGCATTACCAGGCCTTCATGCAATAAATTAAAACTATACAACTGGGGAATATTTTTTTTCTTTTTATCAATGGCCAGCCGAATATAGCCACGGTTATCTTCAAACATATACAAGGCGAATTTTTGCGCGGGCTGCTTCTGGCTATAATTATATTTTGGCCACAATCTTTTTATCTCCGTGCTTTCCAATACAATGGCTTCCAGTTCGGTGGCACATTCCTTATAATTTACTTTACAGATAAGCCGTAAAAAATTCTGCCGCTTTCTATCGGCATCATTGTGCGTAAAATGGCTGCTGACCCTTTTCTTGATATTGATGGCCTTGCCAACATAAATTATTTTATCCTTTACATCATGAAAATAATAAACACCCGGCCCGGAGGGAAGTTGAAGAATATCAGCCTTGGTTAATTGCAATGGCAGCCATTGTTCAGCAGAAGATTTTTTAAGCATCTGTTCAATATGCGTGTCGGCCCCATTGGTTAGGTAATGTTCAAATAATTTTACGGTCGCCTTCGCATCGCCCCCTGCCCTATGCCTGTTATCAATGGGCAATTTCAATGAGCGGCAAAGGTTTCCCAAACTATACGATGGAAAGCCGGGGAATACCTTTCTGCCTAACCTTACCGTACATAATTTTTTGGCTGTTAACTCAAAGCCCGCAGCCTTCAAATGATGCTTTAAAAATGAGTAGTCGAAGTTTACATTGTGCGCAATAAATATCTTGTCGTTGATTAATTCAAATATTACTTCCGCTATTTCCGCAAAGGCCGGAGCGGTTAATACCATTTCATTATCAATACCGGTGAGCGCCGTAATATACCGTGGAATGTTTTGTCGTGGATTGATAAGTGTTTCAAAATGTTTCACTATTCTTTTGCCATCATGAATATATACGGCAATTTCGGTGATGCCATGGGCGGAGGCATAACCGCCGGTTGTTTCTATATCTACTATTGCATACATTGGGTATCAAATATAGCAATACTAAAGTGCTTAGCAAAAAATTGATTGCGGATTGTATTACGCATTAATATCAAACACGTGAGTAAAAATTTTTGTCCGGGCAGTGAAGCTATGTGGATTCCCGAAAAATCGGGATTTCGAAATACAGAATTTTTTGTCCAAACTATATTTCCTTGCTCATCATCGTTGCTTCTCTGTCAGGACAAAAAAATCTTATTCACCTTTTTATCCGTTGTGCGGAATAACTTGTCGCCAATGCGATTTTTTCGGGACAGGCTGCCACCGAAGCTTAACCAGGCCTTAACTGCGCCGTCAACAAAAAACAAATAAACTAACAACCATTAGTTTTGAAATCTTATTTTTGCACCCTGATTAAAAAAATGATTGTTTATGCAGTTTCAACTTACAGAAGAACATTTAATGATTCAAAAAGCAGCCCGCGATTTTGCGGTAAATGAATGCCTGCCCGGCGTAATTGAAAGGGATGAATTACAAAAATTTCCCCGGGAACAAATTGAAAAATTGGCTGATCTGGGTTTTATGGGCATGATGGTAAAGCCTGAATATGGTGGCAGCGGAATGGATACGATCAGCTACGTGCTGGCAATGGAAGAAATAAGCAA
>JANOTW010000669.1:0-3110 GCA_031416575.1 Ferruginibacter sp. | reverse complement strand
CACAAGGACGTGGGTTCTGCTTCGATAAATAATTTTGCTGCTACAGGTTGTACTATTGTAACTGCATTGCCATTGAGCAACGCAGTTGCTTTTAATAGAGCTTCATGTTTGTTGCAGTTTTCTTTGAGTTCTATAAATTGTATCTGGTCGCCGGTGCCAGCTTTGCAGTTGCTGCTAAAACAACAGTAAGTATTTGTCTTTGGGTAAATCTGCAGACTGGGATTTTTATCCTGGTGGAAGGGGCAAACTAACCGGTCGTTCTTATCAGGCTTTAAATTGTAATGCTGCAACACCTGGTTAATGGATAGTTGTTGTTTTATTTCTTTTAGCTCCATGTGGATAATTTATTGAGTTATCATTTCAGACACAAAAGTATTCCTAAATGACACCTGAACAAAACAGCAATGTTTTAAATTATCCACAATCTGACACCTAAACCAGTAAAATAAGTGTTCTATGAGGTACTTTTGTGTGGAAAAATTATCTAAAATGAAAGAAACACTTGCAGACAGGATACAATCTTTGAGGAAGCAGGCCGGGTTAACTCAGGTAGAGCTGGCCGATAAAATCGGCGTTTCTAAATCTCAGTTCATCCGCTATGAGAGCAAGAACGTACAGCCACCAGCAAACATCATTAACAAACTTGCTGATACTCTTGCAACCTCTGTTGATTTTTTAATCAGTGGTGATAAAAATGAGAAGGCTAAAGCTTCGCTTAAAAATTCTGAACTCATACAACGCTTTAAAGAAGTGGATTCTTTGCCAGAAGATGAACAAAGTGTTCTTATCAAAATAATTTCTGCATACGTTAGAGACTACAGAGCCAAACAGGCTTATGCAATGTAAAATACAAAAGCCCCGATTATGGGGCTTTGCTGTTAGTTGTAGATTCTCTTAATAATCTTGTAAGGAGATAATTGTATAACTGCTTGTCAATTGGAACTGGAACTGTTATAGTGGACAAAGAATACTCTCCATACCTTTTACCACCTATATCCTTAACGACAAAGTAAGAAGGGTTGCCTTGAACAACAGTTGGATTATCTGCTTTTGTAACAAACCCTGTATGATAGTTATCTAAATCAAAAGCCTTTGCCAGTAGCTTATTTTTCTTAGAAGTCTTTACAGATCGCCGGTTTATTATGTTCCCTTCACTGTCGTTATGGATGTAGTATTCTTTGTAACAACAACCATCTTTCAGGATTATGTAATAGTGTTCATCAGAGATTGAGTATAAGATTTTTTCTGTTCTCATACTATCAAAGTGGCTTAATACTAAATCTGCTTTTGCCCGACTTACATAAGATAGAGAATCAGCCTTCTTTTTTATTGCTTCTTCCTGTGCTGTACAAGTAATAAAGCTTAGAAAGAATAATATGGTAATGATGTTTTTCATATCTATTGTGTATATGGCAACTTTTGTGGGTTTTTAATCTGACCTTCTTTATAGCCTCCATGATCTGAACCATCCCTTTGAGGTAATCCTAACATTCTCCTCACCAAGTTGTCCATTCTTATCGCATTTGCGTTATTTAATTCAGGAGATTCACCTCTCGATGAAGGAATACCATGTCCAAAAACTTCATGTCCAGAAGTAACCGCCCTTTCTGTATTCTTTCCTCCTGGTATTATAAATGAATGAGAGCCATCCTTTGTAGGAACATTAAAACCTTCACCACCAAAAACTGCAATTGTAGCTGCTTTTAAATCTCCTTCGGGAGTTGTAATCTTTGGTAAACCTTTAGATTGAAAATAGTCATTTACTGCTGTTGCTCCGTCTGATGACGCATTATCACCATTTGCCAAATATTCCACTGTATGCTTTTCTTTTGCATTTATAGTATTGGTAACAACATCAACATAAGCTTTTTCATCTGCACTCAATTCGACACCATCTAATGCTTTAGTTAAAGCCTCTTTATCTATTTGTTTAAATTTTTTTCCTTTAACATCAATCAATGCTCTAAGAGTTTCAAATTTCTTATCTGCTAAAACCTTGTGTACATCTTCTTTAAATTTCTTTGCATCGTCCTTTGTAGCTCCGATAATGTCTTTGCCATCAGGATCCATAATGTTAATAGGATTATTGCCAAAAGCGGAATATGGCGAGAGGGGTAAATATCTATCGGCATGTGGGTCTTGGGTATGCCATCTCCCAATCTGATTGTCATACATTCTTGCTCCATAGTCTAACCATTCAAGACCTGAACCATCAGAAAACTCCTGTCGCTGCTCTTCCTTACCGCTAAACTTCATCTTGTTATTAGGAGTACCAAAGCTTGCTGCCTTACTGCTAATCCCAGCCATCGTCAACCCGAATGGATAATAATAAGACCGCATTTTTACAAAAATCCCGCCGTTTGCCATAAGCCCTCTCCAACAAAAAATATTTTTCTCCCTATACCTTCATCCAACAAGTACATTTTTTTTCAGGCTGTCAGCCATCAAAGAACTTTGATAAAAATAAGGCTTTTATGTTGCTTCATTCATTATGTCAGAAAAATTTTACCCGTATGTACCCATGTTCATGTGATGCACTGCTGCCCACGGATGCTGCCCTGTGTCCCCGTCTTTCTTTATTTTGAACTGTTGTAATTTTTAATCAAGGTTAAAAAATAAATCACTCACTCTTTAAAGTTGCAGAGGCTGCCAACGGCGAAAAAAACTTATTCGATTGCCCCGGCATAAACTATAAATTATAACGCAGCTTGCGGGGCAATCGAATAAGTTTTTTCGCAAGCCAAAGCCGCCGGCATTCTCTTTAAAGTATCAGGGACCTGCGGCGGCTGCGGCAGTTTTTAAAGCCCACTGTTCAATTTGATAAAGCCTGTCCGCTTCTTCATGGATAAAAAAAATAAAAGAATAGCGAAGCTGCCATGCTGCCGCAGGCTTTGCTATTGACCGACTGGAAGGAGATGGCATAAAAACAGAAAGTGCTTGCACACCGCTTGGGGAAGCGTTGGCTGTCCTGGCACGGCTCAACAAAAAAAAATAATTAGCAGGGCTGTTTGGCGGGGCATTATTTTTTTTTGTTGGTGCGGTGTTGGCTACTTAACATAAAGTGCTTATAGGATTTTTTTGCGTTGGCATGTTTACATGGGCGTAGGAAA
>JANOTW010000668.1:0-2903 GCA_031416575.1 Ferruginibacter sp. | reverse complement strand
TAAATTTTGTTAATGTTGCCCGGAGCCCTTCACCTGATGGGATGGTTTTTAAGTATAGCGTAGATTAGTAACAAAGAAGACATAGGGCTGGAGCCCTGCGCCTGATGGGTAATTTAAAACGCAATTAAAGTTGCCCATTGGTATTAAGTACAAGAGGGCGATGCAACGATGTTCCACATTGCTTCTTAGCCGGGACAAAAATTTTTTCCTTTGACCCGCATGCTAATCCCCGCATTAAAAATAATGGGGCCATAAGTTTCCTTATGGCCCCTTATAATATTGAATAACTTAAAACTAAATATCTATCGCTTCGCCATAAGCTACAGCAGTTGCTTCTTTCAGCCCTTCGCTCATGGTAGGGTGAGGGTGGACCGTATTTAATATTTCGTGAGCGGTAGTTTCCAGTTTGCGGGCGGCAACTGCTTCCGCTATGTTTTCAGTAACGTTCATACCGATCATGTGACAACCCAGGAATTCGCCGTATTTGGCATCGTAGATTACTTTTACAAATCCTTCGGTAGCGCCTGCCGCACTTGCTTTGCCACTTGCCATGTAGGGAAACTTGCCCACCTTAATTTCATAACCTGCATCCTTAGCCGCTTTTTCAGTATAGCCTACTGAAGCAATTTCGGGTGAACAATAAGTACAGCCCGGGATGTTATTATAATCTATCGGCTCGGGATGATGACCGCTTAAATGCTCCGCCGCATTGATGCCTTCTTTGGACGCTACGTGTGCAAGCGCCTGGCCGGGGGTACAATCACCAATGGCGTAGATGCCTGGTATATTCGTTTGTCCGTTGGCGTCAACTAATATTTTTCCTTTTTCTGTTTTAATGCCAAGCGCTTCCAATCCAATGTTTTCAATATTGGCCACTACACCTACGGCGCTTAAAATAATATCCGCTTCTAAAATTACTTCGCCGTTCGGGGTTTTAACTTTTGCTTTAACACCTGCGCCATTGGTATCCACACTCAATACTTCGCTGCTGGTCATTATGGTGATGCCTTGTTTTTTAAATTGCTTTTCCAGTTCTTTGCTGATGTCTTCATCTTCTACCGGTACTATGCGTGGCATAAATTCAACAATGGTAACTTTTGTTCCCAGTGTGTTGTAGAAATAAGCGAACTCTGACCCGATGGCGCCGCTGCCACAAACGATCATGGTTTTTGGCTGGGTGGGCAATACCATCGCTTTACGGTAACCTATAATTTTTTCGTCATTGATCTGCATAGCGGGCAATTCACGTGCCCTGCCGCCGGTAGCTATAATGATATTTTTCGCTTCCTGTATTTGCTTGCTGCCATCCGCTGCAGTTACTTCCAGTTTGCCAGGCGCCACCAGTTTGCCAAAGCCCATTATCACATCTATCTTATTCTTCTTCATCAAAAACTGAACACCCTTACTCATTTTATCGGCTACGCTACGGCTGCGTTTGATAACGCCTTCAAAATTCGCCGTGGGATCGGTAATGTTGATTCCATAGTCGGCTGCATGTTTTGCATATTCAAATACCTGGGCGCTTTTGAGCAAAGCTTTTGTAGGAATGCAACCCCAGTTGAGGCATACGCCACCCAGGCTTTCTTTTTCTATGATCGCTACTTTTTTACCTAACTGGCTTGCCCTTATCGCAGCCGGGTACCCGCCCGGGCCACTGCCTAACACTATTACATCGTATGCCATGATTATTTATTTTGTTGAGTGGTTGATTGGTTGATTGTTTGATCAAAGCTTACCTGCCATTCGATCAATCTTTAATAAGATGGCGAAATTAGTCCGAAATAGGGGATTAGCCAAAAGCTAATTTAAACCCTTTTTTAACTCATGTGCAAAACGGATGTTTACGATTAACCGTATTTTTGATTATGAAAAAAATCAGTTTAATCGTATTCACTTTATTCGTTTCTTTTTTTACAAAAGCCCAAACCATTCCAAGCTGGAAAATAACTGATGTAGCCAATTATTACAGTAAAAAAACCGATTCTGTTTTTATCATTAATTTCTGGGCTACATTTTGTAAGCCATGTGTAGCCGAAATTGCCTACCTGCAAAGCATTTCAAAAAAATATGAGCTGCAAAAAGTAAAGTTATTACTGGTGAGTTTGGATTTGCCCGCATTTTATCCCGGTAAGATCGAAAGCTTTGCAAAAAAAAACAATTTTACCGCGGATGTTGTATGGCTCAACGAATCTGATGCTGATCATTTTTGCCCGGTGATTGATAAAAAATGGAGTGGTTCAATACCTGCTACTCTTTTTGTAAACACAGCAACCGGGTATAAAAAATTTATCGAATCCGAAATGAATGAAATGGAGTTTGAAATGGAATTGAAAAATGCTATAGGGGGAGGGGATTATAGGTAAATAAAGTTGATAAGTTGATTAAGTTGATAAAGTAAAAAAGGTAAATAAGGTAGATAAAAAATAAATAATTTAGATAAAGTAAATAAAGGCGTTGAGGATCTTATACTGCCCAACGGATAAAAACGTGAATAAGATTTTTTGTCCAAACAGTGAAGCAATGGTCATTCCCGAAAAATCGGGATTTCGAAATACAGGATTTTTTGTCCAAGCTATATTTCCTTGCTCAACATCGTTGCATCGCCCTTCTATACAACCATTCTTTTTTTTGTTGTCCAATCAGAAGTATTTCATGGCATCATCGTTGCGTCGCACTCGTGTACTAAATACCATTGGGGAACTTTAATTGCGTTATACTGAGCAATTCATTAGGCGCATTTTATGAACTGGTAGAAGACCTCCCCTTTTGGAACATCCCGACCTGTGTCGACCTTTCGTCATTTTTCGGGAAAGCCTGTCCCGGTTCATCGGGAGGGATGGGGGCAACCTGTTTTATTTTTTTATTTAACAAAACAAAATTTCACTGATTTACCCGTTATGCAG
>JANOTW010000667.1:0-12118 GCA_031416575.1 Ferruginibacter sp. | reverse complement strand
CCCAATGGTATTAAGTACAAGAGGGCGTCCACGATACGCTGCGCTATCGGGATGTTCCAATGCAACGATGTTGAGCAATGAAATATAGCTTGGACAAAAAACCTGTATTTCGAAATTCCGATTTTTCGGGAATGACCATTGCTTCCCTGCCTGGGCAAAAAATCTTATTCACGTTTTTACCCGTTGTGAAGTATAATTTTTTGCTGCATGAATTTATTTATTGTTTTATCACCACATTAACATTATAACTTTCAACTTTACGAAACAATGGCAAAGAATTTGGGCATTTAATAATGTTGCATAAAACGGCACAAAAGTAGTAACTTCATCTTATAATAATTTTAAACAAATTATCATGAACACGAAACTTATACTCCTCGCAATTTCCGTAGCTGCTTTTAGCAGTTGCACCACCCTGTATAAATCCGGTCAAACGCCAGATGATGTTTATTATTCACCTTCCCGTTCTTACGGGGAAGATGAAAGAAAAGAGGAACAAAAAGATGAAGTGAAGAATTATAATAATTATAATCTTGAGGATAGAACCTTACGCCTGGGAATTAATGACCGTCGCTTTAGGAATTTCGATAATGCTTTTGCTTATAATCCATATAATTACAACTATAATTCTTATAATTATGGGTACAATTCATATAATCATGGATATAACTCATTTAATTATGGATTTAACTCCTACAATTATGGATTTAACCAGGGATATTATTACAATCCCTATTTTGGGGCTTACCCTATTTTCAATTCTGTTTTCATTACCCCATCCAATCCAAAAAATACAACGCCAAGGATTGGCAATTTAAGCGGGTATAATCCTATTTACAATAACATTAATACTAACACAATAAAGGGTGGAGTAAGACCAGCCAGATCCTATAATAACAGTAATAATAATAACGGCAGCGCTGTTGGAAATGTGATCAGGCAAATATTTACACCTGCCACCAACAATAATTCTTCATACACTCCCAATAGCAATAATAATTCTTCATCCAATAACAGCCGCTCCTATACGCCTGCATCTAATGACAATCGCTCCTATACGCCTTCAAGCAATAGCAGTAGTGGTAGTTCCTCTTCGTCCGGAAGCAGTTCATCCGGAGGTGGCGGGGTTACCAGGCCTCCCAGAAGCGGTGGAAATTAATTTAACTGAAATTTTTACTATTTCATTATGTGGCAGCCGGTAATATCCAGCCGTCACCTTTAAATACTTATGTCATGAAAAAATATTTACTCTTGCCAGCGCTGCTAATAAGCAATTTTATATATGCTCAAATACCGGAAGATGCTTTACGATATTCTTTCTTTCCCCAAAACGGAACTGCCCGTAACCTTGCCATTGGGGGCGCAATGGGTTCGCTTGGCGGGGATATAAACGCCATTTTTGTAAATCCGGCGGGGCTGGGAAATTATAAGACCGGTGAGTTTGTTTTTACTCCCGGTTTTTTTATGAATAATAATAAGGCCAATTTCAGGGATACACAAAATAAAAATAAGAAAAATAGTTTTGGATTAGGGACAATCGGTTTCGTGTATGGCGCAGGTAACCGGTACAATCCCACTACAAGCCATGCTATCAGCTTAGCGGTAACGCAAAAGGCAAACTATAATAACAGTATTCAATACAATGGGCTTAATAATATTAGTTCCTTCAGTGAACAATGGGCTGAACAGGTAGCTAAAAGCGGACAGACTTTAGCTGATGCATTGAACAATCCGAACTTTGCTTATGGGGCAGCGCCAGCATTATACACTTACCTGGTGGATACCTTTAGAATAAACGGGAATGTACAGGTAAGGGGTTTACCTGAAAATATACTGGATGCACGCCAGGCATTGCGCCAGCAAAATACAATTGACACAAAGGGCGGGTTGTATGAATTAGCTTTAGGTTATGCGGTGAATAAAAATGATAAATTTTTATTTGGTGTCAGCCTGGGGCTTCCCATTATGGATTATAGCAGCACTAACACTTTTAAAGAAAGTGATACTTCCTCCAATAAAGCGAATGGGTTTGATTCTTTTACTTATACGGATGATTATACTACCACCGGGGCAGGCTTTAATGCAAAACTGGGATTGATCTATAAACCAACTGAGCATATACGTTTAGGGTTTGCAGTACACACACCCACCTATATGGTTTCTTTAAAAGATATCAGGACTTCAACCTTAGTTGCCAATACGGAGAATTATGAAGGGTTGCACAATGTTTCCTCCCAAAAGTTTACCAATGACCAGCCGGGTGAAAGTAAATACAGCATGCTTACTCCCTGGAAAGTAATGGTGAGTGGCAGCTATGTATTTAGGGAAATTGAAAATGTAACTAAGCAAAAAGGATTTTTAACGGCGGATATAGAATACGTTAATCACAAAGGTTCCAATTTTTATAATGCCAACGCAATGCCAACAACAGCGGATGTCTCTTATTATAAATTGTTGAACCAGGTGATTAAAACTCAATATAAAGGTAATTTTAATTTTCGCCTGGGTGGTGAGTTGAAATTCAATACTATTATGACCAGGTTAGGTTTTGCATATTATACCAACCCGTACAAGGATACCGAATTAAAGGCCAATAGAATGTTATTGAGCGGTGGACTGGGCTATCGTCACAAAGGAGTTTTTATTGACCTGACATACGTGCATTCCATCAACAAGGAAGTGAATTTTCCTTACCGGCTGGAGGATCGTGCAAATACATTTGCTTCCATCAATAACCAGCGTGGAAACATTATCGCGAGTGTGGGGTTTAAATTTTAATGGATAATTTTTTAATTGATAGTTGATAATGCGATAATTGATAAATATTAAATTGGTAGTTGCTTGTGATTATCGCTGCTCTTTTTATATTGATAAATTAAACCGCTTCCTATTTAATACTTTTTGGGGAATTTATTATTTTTCGAATTGAAAACATTATTAATTATCAATTAACCCATTATCAATTAAATAATGATCTGTTCCAATACACGGTTAAAATCCGGGATACACCAGCTCACTTCGGCATCTTTTTTAAACCAGGTCAATTGGCGCTTGGCATAGTGCCTTGTGTTTATTTTTATAGACCCTATTGCACCTGCCAATGAAGTTTTCCCTCTAAAGTGTTCAAATAATTCCTTGTAACCTACTGTTTGCAGGGCATTCAGGTGTTGGTAAGGTTGAAGAGCTTTTACTTCATCCGGCAATCCTTTTGTTATCATGGCATCTACCCTGCTGTTGATCCGTTGATACAATTCTTCCCTTGGTAATTCCAGCCCTATTTTTATAATTTCAAAATCCCTTACCGCTTGTTTTTGTGTTTGAAATTCAATAATAGATTTACCGGTAGATAATTTCACTTCCAAAGCCCTCATTAACCTGTGTGGATTCTGTATTTCCCCTCCTGAGAAATATTCAGGATCATTTTTTTGTACTTCCTTTTGTAACCACTCCAGGCCTTCAGCTTCATAACCCGCGATAATTTTTTCTCTTATACCGGGTAAAATAAGCGGCACCTCATCAATACCGCTACAGAATGTTTTTATATACAACCCTGTACCACCCACCATTACCGCTATATCCCGGTCCGCAAATATTTCCTGCACTTTCTCCAGTGCATATTTTTCAAATATGGACGCATTCATTGTTTCCTGAACAGAATGGGAATTGATGAAATAATGATTTATGGATTGTAATTCTTCAGTTGATGGTTTGGCTACACCTATATTCAGTTCTTTAAAACACTGACGGCTATCCGCGGAAATTATTCGGGTGGAAAAATGTTTGGCCACTGCTATGGCCACTGCTGTTTTACCAACCGCGGTTGGCCCCATTATGATAATGCAAGTCTTTTTCAATTGATAATTTTTTAATTGATAATTGATCATGTTGTCAATTCCAAGAATAATAAATTATCAGGCGGTATTAAAAATCAATGGATAATTATATAATGGATAATTAAAAATAGCTGTGTTCAATGGGAACAATTATACTGCGCAAGGGATAAATAAGTGATATTTATTTTGTTCCTTAAACAAATAAAAACAGGTTACCCCCATCCCCTAAAGGGGTAAAAATTAATTAAAAACGTAATTAAAGTTCCCCAATGGTATTAAGTACAAGAGGGCGACGCAACGATGATGCACATTGCTTCACTGCCAGGACAAAAAATCTTCACGCTTTAATCCTTGTGAAGCATAGTAATAATTTTACAAGTATTAAAGTAAAATGGATACCTGATAACGCTTTTACCGGTAACTTTTATAAATCATCCGAATACTAATAAAATTTAATTATTAAATTTTATCGAAGCCAAAAGAGAAACCACAAGTACGGGCATCAACAATTTGAATATTTATAAATTATCAATTAAAAAATTATCAATTAAAATTCCTCTTTACCTTCCTCTCCTGTTGTATCCTCTTCGGTTTCAGTAGCATTGCCATCTTCATCTTCTTCACTAAACCCTTCGAGCATTGCAGTAGGGTTCAAATCATATTTTTCTTCTACTTCAGCCAGGCGGCTGTCCACAAGCCCTTTGGTGCCATATTGTGACGGGGCGATACCTTCCGTCCTGATACAGGATGGATAACTGATTTTTTTATTTTCTTCCTTATCTACATTGATCAGCTCTACCATAAATGTCCAGTACTTATTAAAATCATAAACATAAATAAACTTTTGATTGGGGTCCTTTACTTCAGATCCCATGGTAACGTCCGCCATTATCAGGGGATCTGCCTTATATATCTTATCATCATATTTCTCCAGGGAAATTTCTCTTCCCCTTAACCAATTATCATTACTACGGTAGAAGGTAGCTTTGTGTTTACTGTCAAACTCGTAACTTTTTAAAATACAATTATGCAGATCCGCAAAATTCTGCGTGTGCTTAATCACCACATCCCTATAGATGCTTTCATCATCTTCCCAATAAACCCTGAAACGTAAAATTGCCATACAACGAAATTAACGCTTTAATTGATAATTGATAATGGGATAATTGATAAATATTCAAATTTCCGCTCCCTGCGGTTAGCCTTCACTTTTTATGTTAATGAATTAACTTGTAAAATTTTCATACTGACCAGGTAATTTATAACTGTTAGGATTGAAGGAATTATCAATTATCAATTAAATAATTATCAATTATTACAACCCCAGCTCAGTAGCTTTTTTTAACATGTAACCCATCGCAGCATCGTAGTTGTTAGGAATATGCCCATCTAAGATCGCTTCCCGTATTGCATTTTTAAGTTCGCCTATGATACGGCCTGGTGGCAGCTTAAATTTGTCCATGATCATTTCACCTGTAATGGGTGGCTGCCAGTTGCGTAACTGGTCCCTTGCTTCTACCTCCGCACAACGCTTCCTCACCATTTCAAAATTTTCAAGGTAGCGTTTTACCTTCTGTTTGTTTTTAGAAGTGATATCCGCATTGCACAGTGTCATCAGCGAATCAAAATCTTCCCCTGCATCAAATAATAACCTGCGGATCGCGGAATCCGTAATATTCTCTTTTGTAAGACTGATGGGGCGTAAATGCAGCTCCACCATCTTACGGACAAATTTCATTTTATCGTTCTGCGGTAATTTTAATTGGGTGAAAATTTTGGGCACCATCCTTCCTCCCACTACTTCATGGCCGTGAAAAGTAAAGCCGTGGCCTTCTTCAAATTTTTTGGTAACGGGCTTGGCAATATCATGCAATACCGCCGCCCAGCGTAACCAAACATCATCCGTATGCCCACATATATTGTCAACTACCTGCAACGTATGATAGAAATTATCCTTATGCCCCATACCATCAATATATTCTGCGCCTGCCAGTTCCACCATTTGCGGGAAAATGATTTTAAGCAACCCGCTTTTATACAACAGATCAAAACCAACAGACGGCTTTTTGCATAGTAGTATCTTGTTCAGTTCATCCGCTATTCGTTCCCCGCTCACTATTTTTATACGGCTGGCATTTTGGTTGATGGCGGCAAAAGTTTTTTCTTCAATGATGTAATTCAACTGGGCTGAAAAACGAATCGCCCGCATCATCCGCAATGGATCATCACTAAAAGTTATTGTTGGGTCCAATGGTGTTTGCAGTAACTTATTTTCAATATCACTGATCCCGTTGAAAGGGTCTATCAGCCCTCCATAATTTTCTTTATTCAGGCTTATTGCAAGGGCGTTGATGGTAAAGTCCCTCCTGTTCTGGTCATCTTCCAGTGTACCGGTTTCAACTTGCGGCTTACGACTTTCATAGGTATAACTTTCTTTTCGGGCACCTACGAATTCAATGTCTATATCGGCTACTTTTATTTGTGCTGTCCCAAAATTTTTAAAGAAACTAACAGTTGGTTTTGGTTTGAATTTTTGCGCCACAGCATGCGCCAGCGCAATGCCATCACCCAGGCAAACAATGTCCATATCCTTTGTTGGCCTGCCAATGATCTTATCACGCACAAAGCCCCCAATTAAATAACACGGCACCTGCAGGGTTGCTGCTGCTTCCGCAATTTTATTAAATATGGCCAGTTCTTTATCGGTGCACTTAATATACATAGCCTGCAAAAATAAGGGGTAGATTTTTAATGTCTGATGTCTGATTTGTTGAAGTCTGATTTATTATAACACGAATTGTAAGGCACTAATTACACAAATTAAAAGGCAACTTATCGCCAATCCATATTTCAAATTGATATTTTTCAAATTAAAACGCAGGTAAAGTTCCCCAATGGAATGCGGTAGAAGTGAGTGACACAACGATGATCCCATGAAAATCAAATGCCTGGACAATAATAATTAACCCTAAAATAAATTCCTTTCATTTATACATCAATCAAATAATTGCCTAAAAACAGGTATGACAAACTTTATATTGTTGGAAGACCTCCCCGCTATCCAACGGGGCAGGGACACCATTATTCTCTTTGTAGAACTTCCCTTTGGTGAACGGGGCGGCCGTGCCTTCCTTTCGGCACCAATGTTGCCAATATACACATCCACACAAAATAAATAGTCTGAGCCAGGCGTTTTGACATTTTGACTTTATATTGAAAAATTATGAATAATAGCTTTTACTTCCAGCACCAGGAAGAAGAAATGGAGTTTATGCCAATCATTCCCCTAAATGAAGATGATAGCGAAGATGCGGACACACAGGCGATCCCAGCCGAATTACCTCTTTTACCTTTACGCAATACGGTGCTTTTTCCGGGGGTGGTATTACCGATAACCGTGGGCAGGGATAAGAGCATAAAAGCGGTAAGTGACGCTTACAAGGCTGACAAATTGATAGGCGTGATAGCGCAAAAAGACAGTAGCGTGGAAGAACCCACCGTAAGCGACCTTGAAGAAATTGGCACTGTGGCTAAAATCGCCAAACTTATTAAAATGCCCGATGGTGGAACTACTATCATCATACAGGGTAAAAAGCGTTTTAAAATAGATGAAATCACCAGTGAAGACCCTTATTTTAAAGCAAAGATCCAGACCCTGGAAGAAGAAGTATTGAAAAATGACGATGATTTTAACGCAATGGTGGGAAGCATCAAAGATCTCGCCGGGCAGATCGTACAAATTTCACCTAACCTTCCCAGCGAGGCAGCTATTATTTTAAAGAATATCGAGAACCCCGCATTTCTCATTCATTTTGTAAGCAGCAATTTAAACAGCGACATAAAAGACAAGCAACGCCTGTTGGTGATCAATAATATTAAGGCAAGGGCCGAATTACTGATGAACCTGATGCAGACGGAATTGCAATACACGGAACTCAAAAATAAAGTAACCAATAAAACCCGTGCCGAGCTGGATAAGCAACAAAGGGAGTATTTTCTGCATCAGCAAATGAAAGCCATCAAGGAAGAATTGGGTGGGGATAATGTAGCCGAAGTAAAGGAAATGGTGAAAAAAGCGGAAGGTAAAAAATGGCCGAAAGCCGCCATGGAGATGTTTCATAAAGGCGCTGAAAAGCTGGAAAGAATGCACCCGAGCACACCGGATTATTCCGTCGTTTATAATCACCTGGACCTGATGCTTGACCTGCCCTGGGAGGATTATACACCTGATTCCTACGATCTGAAAAAAGCGAAAAAAATACTGGATAATGACCATTATGGGATGCACAAAATAAAAGAACGTATTCTTGAATACCTGGCTGTACTAAAACTAAAAGGCGACATGAAAAGCCCGATCCTTTGTTTTGTAGGCCCTCCCGGAATTGGTAAAACGAGCCTTGGTAAAAGCATCGCCCATGCCATTGCCCGTAAATACGTACGGGTGAGCCTTGGCGGATTGCACGATGAAAGCGAGATACGTGGCCATCGCAAAACCTATATCGGCGCTATGCCAGGAAGGATCATACAATCTATCCGCAAAATAAAAAGCAGCAACCCGGTGATGATACTGGATGAAATTGATAAGGTAGGTAACGACCAGCGGGGCGACCCATCCTCCGCCCTGCTTGAAGTGCTTGATCCCGAACAAAACAATACCTTTTATGATAATTACCTTGAACTGGAATATGACCTGAGCAAAGTGCTGTTTATAGCAACGGCGAATAATATCAATAATATTCAACCTGCACTAAGGGACCGGTTGGAAATTATTGACCTGAGCGGTTATGCGGTAGAAGAAAAAATTGAAATCGCCAAACGGCACTTACTTCCCAAGCAGCAGGAAGCACATGGTTTGAAAAATGTACCGGTCAAAGTAAGTGACAGGGTCCTTGAAAAAATTATTGAAGATTACACAAGAGAAAGCGGCGTAAGGGATCTTGACAGGCAACTGGCAAGTGTAATGCGCAATCTTGCCAAACAGTTTGTTACCAAAGACAAATTAAAACCTACCCTTACACAGGTTGATGTAGAAAAGATTTTGGGCAGGCCACGCTTTAGCAATGAAATGTATAAAATAGCCAATATGGCCGGGGTAGCCGTTGGGCTTGCATGGACTTATGTGGGCGGTGATATTCTTTTTATAGAGATCAGTTTAAGTGATGGAAAAGGTGAATTGAAGATGACCGGCAACCTGGGTAATGTGATGAAAGAAAGCGCCACCACTGCATACACCTGGCTACAGGTAAATGCGAAAAAACTGAATATTGATCCCGAAATGTTCAACAAAAAAAATATTCATATACATGTACCCGAAGGCGCCGTACCCAAAGATGGCCCAAGTGCCGGTATCACTATGATGACAGCCCTGGCGAGTGCGTTTACCGGCAGAAAAATAAAACCCTACCTTGCTATGACGGGAGAAATAACCCTCCGTGGCCAGGTATTACCCGTAGGTGGAATAAAGGAAAAAGTGCTTGCAGCAAAGCGGGCAGGACTAAAGGAAATAATCATGTGCTGGCAAAATGAAAAGGATGTAATTGAAATTAATCCCCTGTTCATAAAAGGTATAAAGTTTCATTATGTAAAAACCATGCAGCAGGTGATAGATATAGCGCTATCTTGAAACAGCTACTTATTATAGCATTAACTTAATTTTTTGATTTCAACGGCAAACCATTTTCAACCAAACAGCGTATTTGTTGTTGTACAGGTATCAGCATGATTCATGTTGGTTGTTTTAAGGGTTAAAGATATCCCCTCCGGTTCCCCGGCGGGGATTATTTTTTTGCCCATCCCCGCCGGCTGGCGGGGAGTTATTCGACAACCCTATCATTAAGGCATATTTTTATTTGGTTACAGGCATTGGTTTTTCAATTAAGCATCGTTGTGTCACTCACTTGTACCGCATACCATTGGGGAGCTTTAATTGCGTTTTGCTTTGAGCCGCACTTCTAAAGTTTACGAGCCAGGAATTATCCTCCCACTTTTTTAAACACCATTTTAACATATTACTTTCCTGCAACTGCTTATTTAAAATGCATTGAAATAACTTTGCACGGAACCTAAAATCAATATTATGAAACTAAAAAATGTTATTCTTTTCGGTATCGCATGCACACTTTTCTTTACCTCCTGCGTAAGTAAGAAAATATTCAAAGGCGAACAATTGCGTTATGTTCAATTACAGGCGGAACAAATAAAACTACAGGAAGAATTAAAAAATTGTAATGACCTCACTACGGAGGATGCCCGCAAAAAAGCAGTGTTGGAAACGCAAGTGGAAAGCCTGAAAAAACAAATTGATTACCTGAAAGAAAATAATAACCAGGCCTTGAAGCAACTGGAAAACCTGTCTGTTATATCCGGTTCGCAGGCCGAAAGCATAAAAAAATCCCTCGATAATATCGGAGCGAAAGATTCTTATATCCAGGGACTGCAATCTGCGCTCAACCGCAAAGATTCTTTAAACCTTGTTTTGGTTACCAATTTAAAAGGGGCCATTGGTAACCTTGATGACAAAGACATTAATATCAAAGTAGATAAGGGAGTTATTTACATTGATATTTCGGATAAATTATTATTTAAAAGTGGCAGTTATGATGTAACTGACAAAGCAAAGGAAGTGCTTGGCAAAGTGGCGCTGGTATTAAAAAATCAACCCGGCATTGAATTTATGGTAGAAGGACATACAGATAATGTAGCTTATAAAACTGCCGTGTTAAATGACAACTGGGACCTGAGTGTAAAAAGAGCCACGGCGATAGTACGTATTTTACAAAAACAATACGGCCTTGATCCCGCACACATGGCTGCGTCAGGACGTGGTGAATACAAACCTGTTGCAGATAACAGTACCGCTGAAGGAAAAGCTGCCAACCGCAGAACAAGAATTGTGATCCTGCCTCAGCTTGACCAGTTTTTTAAATTACTGGAGAAAAAATAATTAATCAAATAAGTCTAAAAAAGCCACCTTTAAACAAGGTGGCTTTTTAATTATATCCTCAACATAGTGTTATCAATCCAACCAGGTAAAAATTAAGAAAACATAGATACCTGAATACTTTCAATCTTGCGCAACCCCGCCATCGGGGTTGTAGGTTCTTTTACTGTGGAAATGACGAATATTAGTTGATCTTTAATCAAACGTATAAAGGGTTATTTCAGTATTTATTCTATTTACCCTATTTACTTTATTTACCTTATTCCCCTTTATTCCTCCCTATTTACTTTATTTACCTTATTCCCCTTTATTCCTCCCTATTTGTTTAAACGCCGAAATATATTTATCAATGTAAAATCGTTTTGATTTCGATTTGTATTGCATCACAAATCTCGGATGTTCCAATGCTATGATTTTGGTGAAGAACTTGTTTTCCTCATTTACCCGGCGAAGAAATTTTTCATTCTTACCATTGCCAAAACAAAAAACAATATCGGTTTCAATTCCAAAGCTGATCTGTTTTTGAATGCTTTCAATGATGAAATCATATACCGCGTTCATCAGTTCCTTACTATCATAATAATTATGATTTATTTCTTTTTTATTGGTACCAACGGCGGTAAATCCAAGCGGACAGATAGAGTTGATATAAAAATTGTCGTAAAATTCTTCTACCCCACCATACGCATCTATCATTTCATAAACAAACACTGATGATGGCTCATGCGTAGCCTTACCATGATATTGGATATGGCATTTTTCAATTAATCTTTTTGTATCAGTAAAGGGAATACCCGTTACTCCCCCGCCAAACCTGCCTGGATTGATGCCTAAGATCAAGTGACGGGAACAGGTATCATTATAATATTTTTTGTAAAAAGAGGAGGACAACGGAATGATGTTTTCGTTTTCCTTAAATGGGTTCATCATACTAATTCCGGCAGGCAAATTACCTGTAAAATCAACTTCCTTATTAAATGCGATTACATTATCCGCGAATGTTTTCATACTGAAATTTTAAATCATTTTGCTGTTGAATTGGTTGCCGCATCTTTATGTGGACAGGTTAATTTTGAGTTACTAATCTTTACGACCGCTTATGATAATTAAGTATTGCCCACCCGTTAAAAACCACCGCCAGCCCGAGTACCGATAACAGGTGGTATTTTATATCTGTAAACCCGCTTCCTTTTAGTACGATCATCCGCATCACTTCAATAAAATAAGCAACGGGGTTTATCCTGGTGATCCATTTGGCCCATTCTGGCATGCTGTCGATAGAAGTATACAAGCCTCCCATCAACATGAAGACCATCATTACAAAAAAGCCAACAAATGTTGCCTG
>JANOTW010000666.1:0-5268 GCA_031416575.1 Ferruginibacter sp. | reverse complement strand
CATATTGAAACAAGAATAAGTATGGTAAAAGGTAAGATAAATGTGAGTCTGGATAAACATGGGCATAATTTTTTGGAGATTGAAATTCCTTTAGCCATTGATCAGTAATATTTAGTTCATGGTTGATGGTTGATGGTTCATTGTAAAAAAGAGCCTAAGGCCCGGCCAATAATCAATCTTCATTATTATACTCCGCAAAGGATAAAAAAATGAGTTATTAATTTTTTGTCCCGGCTGAAGCCTTTCATAGCAACATCGTTGCATCGCCCTCTTATACTTAATACCATTGGGGATCTTTAATTACGTTTTAAATTAAACAGGAACCCGCTTTTATTTGGTTATTGACCAAAACAAAATGTCACTTTTTTATCACTTGCGGAGTATAAAACGCTCAAGGGATAAATGGCGCCAAGGTTAAGAAAAACCGCTAAAATCAAACAATCAACCATCAACTATCAACTTGAATTGACCATTCACCACTTAATGGGCGAAATCCATTTCATAATCACCTTTGATCCTTTCAATTGAAGGATTAAAATAGCCAAATTTTACATGGGGGAATTCTTCATGAATAAGTTCCATAAACTGTTTTACCCCCATACACTCCCCTGTATCTGTAACACCGATCTTACCGAGGTACCAATCAGGATCAATATTAAAATTGCGCCACTGGATCATACACAGATCAGTTTCTTTAATTAGTGTACGCAGCGCCTCATATTCTTCAATACTATCAGTCATGCCGGGGAAAACAAAATAATTGATACTTGTCCAGCCACCGTAACTACGTACAATTTTCAGGCTTTCAAGCAAATCCGCGAATACATAATTATTTGGACGGTAATAAGGGGTATAAATACTTTCCCTTGCGGAATTTGTACTTAACCGCATACTGTTTAAACCGGCTTCACATAAGGCCCTTACCGCAGTTGGTTTGCTTCCATTGGTGTTGATATTGATACTTCCTTTTTGGGTATGTTTTCTTATTTCAATAATACTATCCCGAATGGTTTCCCACATTAGTAAAGGTTCCCCTTCGCATCCCTGGCCAAAGCTGATGATGGGGAACGGCGCTGTTTCCAAATGGGGTACGGTAAACTCAGTGATCTCTTCCGGTGTTGGCCTGAATGTGAGCCTGTCCTGCGTACTTACAATGGTTTCTTCTACCGGTTGAAAACTGATACAGCCAATACAGTTGGCATTACATGCGGGGGATGAAGGCACGGGGCATTCCCACCGGCCTAATGCAAAATTCCTGGCCGCAGGACAATTATATGTCATGCAACAATTTTCCATTAAATGTTTTACCAGCCGGTTATGTGGGTATGCTTCAAGCAAATGGGCCGTACCGCTTTTTATTTGCGCTTCATCATAACCAATCGTTTCCTGCCGGATATCCTGTTCGATGCGTACGGCCGGAACGTAAAATTTATCATCCAGCCATCCCGCTGCGGTATAACAAAATAAGGGTAATGTGGGGGCATCCCTGGCTGTTTCATAAGCAGCCATATATAATCCCGTATGCGCCGGAGGAATGAAGGCGGCTACAGCCCAGCCTTTATCGCATAACCGCATATCTCCTGATTGCACATCAATACCAATCCCCTTTCGGCCAGGCAATTCATATAAGTTGCCGCCGTGGGGCAACTCAATCCATTCATCCTGTGGCACGGGCAATGCATCCCATCCGCTACGGCCTGTTGCATATAATGTCGTATCCTCAAATATATTTCCTTCTCCGTCGGAGTAAAGTATGTAGGGGCTTTGTAGTAATTGCATAAAAATGTTATCAGTTGAAAGCTGGCAGCGTTTAGTAGTTCGGGATTCTTTACCTGTTAACTAATTCCTGTATCTGTCAGCCGTTAAATGCTGTCGGCAAAATTCGTCAATTTGTTGCAGTTTTTCAATTTTTAAATTTCTACGCAGTTGAAATTGTATTGTTTTGTTACAATTAGTTTCAATAACTATTGAAGCATATTTTGGTGATATCGGTTGGAATTTTAAATTTATTAAAACCGTTATTTGCTTTTTGGTTGCTTATATACCTGAAAATATATTGGGGGAAAACATTAAAATGGTTTATCTGTATTGCCATATTGTATCGCACATTGTTCAACAGGAGACGTTGCTGGCAGGTTAACATTTGAAATGCCTTTTTATATAAAATCCCTTGTCCGCATTTTTAATAGGAAGATACATTAACTTTATGCCAGGCCCGTAGGATACCGTTTGCGGAAGCAAAATTAAAATTGATTGAAGTTCTATATGATAATGATAAATAATGGTATTTCCCTTTTTAGCTGCTCCTGGTAGTAAGTAAAAATAAAAGAGATCCTGCCTGATGCCATAAGTTTAGCTTCCTAAAATATACCCACATGCCACAACATTTAAACTACAGAATACTTTTAACCAAAGAACCCGAGGGGGGGTACTGTTATGGTACCTGCCTTGCCTGGTTGCATTACCTTCGGTGAAAACATGGAAGATGCCGTAACCATGGCTAAGGATGCCATTAAACTATACTTAGAAAGCCTCATGGCCCATGGTGAACCCATCCCAACAGAAGATAACACTTTCGAATACCCTGTTTCCGTTGTAGCATGAGCCAAAGTACACCTTCATATACTGCTAAGTAAATTATCCGGCTATTGGAACAAAAAGGATTTGTATTTGATAGGGCCAGTGGAAGCCATCAAATTTACATGCTGCCGGATGGTACTAAAAGAGCCATCGTTCCCTTACACAACAAAGACTTGCCAAAAGGTACGCTGCATAGTATTCTTAAACAAGCTGGTAATGATAAAAGGGAATTGTAAACTTACAAAATAAAAAAAGCCACCCCCGTTATTTCGTCAGGGGAAGAAGCTTTTTATAGCTGATAATCAGCCCCGGTTATTTCTGTGGTTTTACTTCTTTTTAATTTGTTTCAATTTATCTACACATGGAACCTTGTATATTTTGCGTTATTCCACATAAAACAAAATCACTAATTAATCCCTACCCAGGTATAATCTCCCGGATTAAATAAAGCCCTTACAAAAATCATTAAACGCATTTTCATCAATAGCCTTTTGTTTCTCATCAATACTTACCTGTATCAATTTATTATTTTTAAAATCAAGTGTAAGCAAATTGTCTTTTAAAATGATATTGGAAAATTCATTCCATTGGTATGCAGGGCTTGCAAAAAGTTTCTTTATCGTGATGCCTTCATTGGTAACTTCTATGGTTGGCTTTTGGTATAAAAATTTAACCAAATATCCATATACCAATAATATTACAGCTAAAGCGATTGAGTGGGTTGCAATGAAAAGAATAACTGCCGCACCGGATAGCAAAACAAACTTATTGATCCTGAATTTTACCAATAATGATTTTATGAAAACAGCGGAAATGATCAGGGCGATGGAGGATAACAAATTTAAATAATAATATTCACCACTGCGATACACCATTGATGCTATTGCAGCAAGCGCAAGCAACGCCCTGGTGATAATAATATCTAAATCGGGGCCATTGTCTTTTATAATGAAAGTGTACATATTAGAGTGGCCATGGATGCTTTTGCCCGGAGGTAGGATTTGCAAATTATTATTATTGTCAAAATCCTTTATGTAGTTGTGGCTAAACTTAAGGCAGTGACTGGCGCCGTCATTGATACCGGATTGGATGCTATCAGCATATTGCACATTTTAAACAGGCATCTTGCTCCTACATTCTCATCCCATTCATTATGGCTTACACCTACTTCATTCAGATCGAAACCAATTAGTTGGCGGCCGCTTTCCAATAGTTTTTTAAACAGGTAAAATATTTGTTCAGTTTCAAAACCACCTTGTACAGGCGTACCCGTATGCGGACATAATTTAGGGTCGAGGCCATCAATATCAAAACTAATGTAAACTTTTTCGGGCAGGTGGGCGATCATTTCATTTACTAATATTTGCCAGGTTTGGCCTTCGTATAAGCGTTCCTTTATTTCTTTATCAAAATAAGTTACAATGCGCGGGCCACTTTTTTCAATATAATCCCATTCTTCTTCACAGAAATCCCTAATGCCAATTTGCACCAGTTTTTTCAAATGTGGAATCTCCTCCAATGCATTGTACATGATAGAAGCGTGTGAATAATTGAAATTTTCGTAAGCCTTTCTCAGATCACAATGCGCATCAACCTGTAAAATTCCAAAATCACCATGTTTTTCCGCAATCGCCTTAAAAAAGCCTAATGGGGTACTGTGGTCACCTCCTAACAAACCAACCAATTTACCGGCATCCAACAGTTCTTTGGTTTGCTGAAATACCCAGTCATTCATATAGAGGCTGCCTGCATTTACTTCTTTCAATGTTTTGCACATAAATTTATTATCCTGTACACGCTCCCCTTCCGCGATATAATTGATGTACAATTCCGCTTCTTTGCGCAGGTAATCACTTTTCATCAAAATCTTTCTGTCTATGGGCCGCATGAAAAAACCCTGTTTCCAGGCATCTTTTATTTCGGGATCAAATAGGTCAACCTGTAAACTTGCTTTAAATACATGCTCCGGGGCCCTTGAAGTACCTGCGTTGTAACTCACGGTAACTTCCCAGGGAACAGGTAAAATTATTAACCGGGCGTCTTCTTCAGGAAAAGGTAAACCGAATATATTGTTGTTAGGGTTACCTACCGTATTAGGATCAAATTGAGAGGGGTCAGTCATTACTGTTTGTTGAATAAAAATGTAAAGCCAGGCGCCACTTTAGCGAAAGCAGGTGCAAAGATAAGCGACTGTTCAATAAACGGTATAGGTAATAAGAAAAAATTTCCTAAATGGAAAGTCAACAAATGATTTTCGACACCCCAGTATTATAAAATTTCAAATGGCAAGAGCAGGGATTATCACCCGAAACCATGGTTTAAAATCCTGATACCGTTTTAAAAAAAACCAAATATAGCATAAGGGAAAAAACGGGAGGGAATATTTTTTTCCAGGCAGAAGTATTGAGGGAAGTCGAAGTATGTGCATCAACCCTGTATGCAGGACTCAGTCAGGCAGTGTTGCATCGCCCTTCTATACAACCATTCTTTTTTTTGTCCGGGCTGAAGTATTTCATGGCGTCATCGTTGCATCGCCCTCTTGTACTGCATACCAATGGGGAACTTTAATTGCGTTATACTGGGCGGCTCTTTAGACGTAGTTAATGAACTGGCAGAAGGCCTCGCCTTTTGTGCAATTTCATTTAGTTAAGGTTTTCAATTGCCACGTCCGCCAGCAGGCGGACGTGG
>JANOTW010000665.1:0-2040 GCA_031416575.1 Ferruginibacter sp. | reverse complement strand
TAACGCCAGGGGATGTACCTGTATAAAATTATTAATGATGAACTCTTCTCTTGCTAAGCCTACACCTGCATTGGGCAAATGCGAAAATTTGAAAGCAAGATTTGGCGAGGCCACATTCAGCATGATTGGCGTTTTAACCTTCGGCAGATCACTGAGGTCGGTTTGTATGGTCTTGAATGGAATGATACCTTCATAAACAATTCCTTCATCGCCTTCGCCGCAGGAAGCAGTAACCAGTTGGCCCGTACTCAAGATTTCGGTAGCATCTACGCAGCCCACAATGGCCGGCACTCCCAGCTCCCTGGCCACAATGGCCGCATGGCAGGTTCTGCCGCCTTTATTGGTAATGATAGCCGAAGCTTTTTTCATGATGGGTTCCCAATCGGGATCAGTCATATCGGTAACCAGTACATCGCCGGCTTTAAACTCATGGCCTTCGGTAACCCGTTTATCCAGTGAAAATAAAATAGAAACTTCACCTGCACCTATCTTATCGCCAACAGCAATTCCTTTAAACAAAGGCTTTCGCTGTGCATCTTCCTCCATTACATACTCAGTAATTTTTGAAAAATCTTTTTGCGAATGAATGGTTTCGGGCCTTGCCTGCACAATAAATAATTCTTTTGATAATCCATCAATCGCCCATTCCACATCCATCGGGCACCAATGCCCTTTTAGTTTACTGTAATAGGTTTCAATCTTTGTTACCCATTGAGCCAGTTGTATTATACGTTCGTCTTTTAAACAGTAGCGTTGCTGCAAAGGTTTTTCTACATGAATGACCTTGACCCTTTCATCGGGATTATCGCCATACACCATCATAATATCTTTTTTACCTAATTTTTTTTCGATGATGCTGCTGAAACCCTTTTCCAGGGTGGGCTTAAACACAATGTATTCATCGGGCGAAACAGATCCCTGTACGATCATTTCTCCCAGGCCAAAAGAGGCGTTGATGACAACCACATCTTTAAAACCGCTCTCGGTATCCAATGAAAAGGCAACTCCGGACGCACCCAGATCGCTCCGCACCATTTTTTGAACACAAACCGAAAGCCCGATACTGAAATGATCGTATCCAAAACTCTGGCGGTAACTGATGGCCCGGTCGGTAAATATGGATGCAAAACAATTTCGTACCGCATTCATTAAGGGTGCAGGCCCACGTACATTCAGGTAAGTTTCCTGCTGGCCGGCAAATGAGGCATCGGGTAGATCTTCGGCCGTTGCAGATGAACGCACAGCCACATCAGTAATATCCTGGTCGTAATTTTTGCTCAGCTCATTATATTTTTCAATGATGGCATCGCTTAATTCTTTGGGGAACCGGGCATTTTTTAAAAGTTGCCTGGCCAGCAAACCACCACGACGCAAAGACTCAATATCATCAAGTTTTATTTCGTTGATCACCTTCCGTATCTCTTCATCCAGCTTGTTATAGCGGATAAATTCACGATAGGCAGCAACTGTTACTACAAAGCCACCGGGAATCTGTATCCCAAGCTCTGTAAGGTTTTGAAGCATCTCACCCAGAGAGGCATTTTTGCCACCCACCTGTTCAATATCATTTATTCCTACTTTGTGTAAATCGGCAATGTAAATAGATGAGTCCATAAATTCAGATTTTAGGCTTTATAAAATTCTATATAAATGTAGACCAGTTGTGCAGTACAAGAAGCAACCGTTGAGAAATTATTCTAAATTTAATGAAGAAACGGGTGAATAAAAAATGAAATAACTTTAGAACATGAAACGAAAACATTTTCTTTCTTCCATTATTCCTTTGGCTGCCTCATTGGGTGCTGTGGCAAAAGGTAAAACCATTATTGACCCCGATACACCGGTTACCATTCCTCCTTACTTAAAACCCGGTGATACGGTTGGTATTTGCTGCCCTGCAGGATTTATTACCGCAGAAGAAATACAGCCGGCATTAATTAAATTAAATGAATGGGGCTTTAACAGCAGAATTGGTGAAACCATCGGGAAAAAAGATTTTACTTTTGGCGGCAATGATGAGGAACGCATAAAAGACCTGCA
>JANOTW010000664.1:0-8831 GCA_031416575.1 Ferruginibacter sp. | reverse complement strand
ACCAATATTGCAATCAGCTTTGCATTAAATACCATTTATACTGCACAAGGGATAAATTAGTGACATTTATTTTGCGCAATAACCATATAATATACGCTCAGGAATTAATTTAATCCCGATGCATCGGGAGCCCAATGGTATTAAGTACAAGTCCCGATTCAAGTGTAACATCGGGATGCCGAAAGTCGGCAAGCGATGCAACGATGTTGAGCATGGAAATATAGCTTGGACAAAAAATCCTTTATTTCGAAATCCCGGTTTTTCGGGAATGCTCATTGCTTCACTGCCTGGACAAAGGGTTTTCCTCACTTTTTTATCCCTTGTGCAGTTGGCAATTAAGAACAAAGTGGTTTACCTGGTAAGGTTTGCCGCTATCGCCCGGGTTAGTTATTCAAATGTTTAATATAGCAACGACGCCTTTTATGCTGCTGCACATCGTAATACTGCCACATGGATTGTACACTCGAATTAGTTTCCAGTTCAGGATTGGATTCGCCATATTCAAACCCGTACTTCATATATACTTTTGTTATCTCGTACATCAAAATAGCATTAACACCCTTGCCCTGTAACGCTTTGTCAACAGCCACCAGGTACATATCACCCACTGTATTTTTCTTTATGGCCTTTAACAAATGAATAAACCCAAAAGGAAACAAACGCCCCCCCGCTTTTTGTAAAGCCCTGGATAATGACGGCATAGTGATGCCAAAAGCTACCAGGCGCCCGTCTTTGTCAGTAATTAATGATACAAAGTCGGGCCGGATAAAGGAAAAATATTGTTTTGTATAATAGCTGATCTGTTTATCAGTTAAAGGAACTACACCGTACAGATCCGCGAAAGAAGAATTGATAAGCTGAAACAGTGCATACGCATAAGGGAGAATATCTTTTGCCTTTTTTGCCTTTACAACATTAAGGCCCAATCTCCGCTGTACCAACAAAGCGATCTTTTCAAGATTAACCGGCATTGCCTGCGGCACTTTAATTTTGTATTCCAGCCAATCAACGTCTTTTGTATATCCCGAACTTTCCATTAACCGGGGATAATAAGGATAGTTATACAGTGTAGCCAAAGTTCCTAACTGATCAAATCCTTCTATCAACATTCCTTCGTGGTCCAGATCTGTAAAGCCCAAAGGCCCATGAACGGCCACCATACCTTTTTCTTTCGCCCAATTTTCCACCTGCCCTATTAATGCTTTCACAATCTCTTCATCCTCTTCAAAATCGAACCAGCCAAAACGCAAATATTTATTATGCCATTTATCTATATAGGACCTGTTTAAAATACCTGCAATGCGGCCAACCACTTTATTATCTTTAAATGCGAGCCAATACCTTGCTTCGCAATAATCGAAAGCGGGGTTTTTATCTTTTCGCAAAGTATTTTCTTCATCAAACCTAAGTGGGGGTACAAAACAGCTATTGTCTTTATACAAATCGTAAGGGAAGTTTATAAATCTTTTGAGGCCTTTTTTATTAATTACCTCTTTTACCTGAATACTCATAATTGTAGTTTGGTTAAATGATAGACAACTTTTTGACGCGTAAATTTTTCAACTGCAAAATCCGGGTGTAATTTAAAAAATTATTCCACTTAAAAAAAAACCAGCCACAAATGTGAACGGTTTTTTTTTACGATTGCCTGCCAGCTAAATGATACTGAAACTACTTCTCCGATAAATGTTTGTGGTAATGAGCGGTACTAATTAGATTGACTATCTAAATCTCAGTTTACTTATTTTTCGTTCCGGGCGGGGTTTTCACAGCATACGCCACAAATTATAAAATACTTTCCGTGAAACCCCGGCGCCTAAAAGCACTTCTCTTATTTTGCCCCCAGCCAGATACAGCGGTAAACCCTAAACAAGTAAGAATTATGGGATACAATGTATGCAGGCTTAGTGTATAAAATTTGAAGTGCTTTACACGTCAATTGCTTCCTGAATGGGAAGCCGTATTTAAGTTAACGTGAGAATACCAAAATAATAGACAGGTTTTATTTTATATTTCGCAACGCTTAAAATCGTGAGTGTATTTTATTATCCGGGCAAAACAGTTTCATGGCAGCATCGTTGCGTTGATAATCCCGATAGCGTATGCGTATCGGGACGCACTTCTATGCAACCCTGTTTTTTTTGTTGTCCCGGCAGAAGTATTTCATGGCATCATCGTTGCGTTGATAATCCCGATAGCGTATGCGTATCGGGACAGTCTATCCCGATAGAGAAGCGTATCGGGGCCCTTCTATACAACCATTCTTTTTTTTGTCCGGGCTGAAGTATTTCATGGCATCATCGTTGCATCGCCCTCTTGTACCGCATACCTATGGGGAACTTTAATTGCGTTTTATAATGAGCAAGGGACAAAACAGTGAATTTTATTTGTTTGATAACCTAAAAGATGAACTGGTATTTTAATTTATAACGCAATTAAGGATCCACATTGGTATGCGGTACAAGAGGGCGTCCACGATACGCTGCGCTATCGGGATGTACCAATGCAACGATGTTGAGCAAGGAAATATAGCCTGGACAAAAAAATGAATTGCGAAATCCCGATCTTTTTCGGGAATCCCCATAGCTGCTTCTTCGTTGGGACAACAAAACTGCAATTCACTTTTTTAACCCTTGCGCAGTATAACCATAGGGTTAATTATTTTTCTTTCAGATTATTACAGTGCCGGCACCTTGGTTCGTACAAATCTTTTTCGCCAATTAAAATTTGACCTTCTTCTGGTGATTTTCGATAACTGATGTTGGCGATATTACCACACTTTACACAGATAGCATGCAATTTGGTAATGTAATCCGCTATTGCCAGCAGGTTAGGCATCTGGCCAAATGGCTTTCCTGTGTAATCCATATCCAGGCCGGCAACAATCACTCTTTTTCCATTTACCGCAAGCTGCTCACATACATTGATAATCCCCGGATCAAAAAACTGGGCCTCATCTATAGCTACCACATCTGCATCCTGCGCCAGCAATAAAATACGCTGGGAACTATCTACCGGGGTACTTTGTTTAAAATTCGTATCATGGCTCACTATTTTCAACTCGTCATAGCGTTTATCCATAGATGGTTTAAATATGGCCGCCTTCAAATTCGCGATTTCCACCCTTTTCAACCTGCGTAACAGTTCTTCCGTTTTTCCGCTGAACATACCTCCGCAAATTACTTCAATCCAGCCACGCCTTTCACCTGCTAAACCTGGTTCAATAAACATTTTATATTTTTTTTTAAAATTCAGTAGTAACTTTATTCCTATAATTGCAAAGATTAAGGTTTAGGACCATTGGTCAAAACTAAATTTCTTTCTCATTGTAAATCAATCATAAATTTAATCGTGTTTTTATGGAAAGAGTGGAAACACTTTTGCAACAATTGCAACAACAATTTAGTAACGGGGCCCCGGCAGAACAACTATTGCTGACGGTACAAATGCTGCAGCATGAGCTGACCCATGTGCTGGGGAACCAACCTGTAGTAACAAAGCAATCCGTAATTGTTTCCATGCCTTTGCAAACGATCTTAACTCAGCCGCCTCTTGCGATTGACTTTGAAAAGAAACCGGTAGTTGAAGAAAAGATAATTGAAGTTTTGCAAATTGATGAAGAAGAAGTAGCTGCGGAACTGGAAGAAATAAAACGAAATGCCGCGGTAATAAAGCAAATAAGCGGGCATAGCAAACCGCATTTATTGTTTGAGCCGGAAGAAGATGATATTCCTACGCTAACGCACCAGTCATACGGCAGGGGTAAAGAGATCAATGAAACAGTTGCTGAAGAAGGGGCTTCAGTAAATGACCGTTTGAAAGAAAAGAAAATTGAGATCAGCGAAAAGTTAACCGGGTTGCCGGTGAAAGATTTAAAGAAAGCGATTGGGATCAATGATCGTTTTTTGTATATCAATGATTTGTTCAGGGGTGATGAGGTTATGTACGAAAGAAGTATCAAGACAATCAACAGTTTTACAATCTGGCCCGAAGCGGAATATTGGATAAGAAGAGAGTTGAAAACAAAATTAGGATGGACCGATGATAACGAAACCGTGAAACAATTTGATCAGTTGGTTAAAAGGCGTTTCTCCTGAATGAACTGAATTATTTTATTACTTGCGCCTGCATTTGAGTAAACATAATTTTTGGCGGCTTTTCCTTTGGCGCCTAATAGGTTTTCATTTTCCCATAATTCATTTAAAACAGATTCCAGCTCCAGGGCATTTTGAATTGTGATTCCTCCACCGCAGTCTATCAGGCCAATTGCCTCGGAATATTTTTCAAATTCAGGTCCATAGATAACCGGCTTCCCGTAAACAGCGGCTTCCAGTACATTATGTACGCCATCGGCGCCAAACCCGCCACCCACGTAGGTTATATCCGCATAATGGTAAAGCCGGGAAAGCATTCCCACATTGTCAATGATGAGAACGTTGGGAGATATTTGTTGTTCGTTGTTTGTTGTTTGATGTTCGTTGTTTGTTGTTTGATGTTCGTTGTTGGTTGTTTGATGTTCGTTGTTTGTTGTTCGTTGTTCGTTTGCCCTTTGCCTGTTGCCTGTTAATAACTCCGAATAGAAGATCGCATTAACAAATTCTTTCTTCACATCTTTTAAATTTTCCGCATCGGTTTCATGCGGGGCGATGATAAATTTTAGCTTTGGGTTCGCCCTTACATAATGGATGAGCTCTGCTTCATCATCTTCCCAGGTACTGCCGGCAACTACTATTTTGCTATCTCCACAAAATTGTTCAATAAAAGGGAGCGGCACGAATTTCTCGGCGATTTCAATTACCCGGTCAAATCTTGTATCGCCTGTTACAGTAATATTTTCATGAATGCCTGCCGTAGTCAGCAAATTCCCGGATGTTTCATTCTGCACGAAAAAATGAGTAAAACACTCCAGCATTTTCCTCCAGATTCCACCATACCATTTAAAAAATGGTTGGTTAGCCCTGAAAATACCTGATATCAGTAATACAGGAATATTGCCGCGTTTCAATTCATGTAAATAGTAATACCAGAATTCATACTTTACCCACAATACTAATGAAGGATTTAAAGCATCCACCATTTTTTTGGCATTGGAAGAACTATCCATGGGCAAATAAAAAATTTGGTCAGCGCCCTTGTAATTTTTCATGGCCTCATATCCCGATGCTGAAAAAAAAGTTAACACGATGGCAGTACCCGGATATTTTTGTTTTAATGATTCCAATACCGGCCTCCCCTGTTCAAATTCACCCAGGCTGGCGCAGTGCATCCAGATAAGTTGCTGTTTGCGTGTTTCAGTATTTGACCTGATTCTTGTAAAAATATTTTTTCGCCCCTGTATTCCAAGCCTTGCTTTATTATTGAATAAGGCGGCTATTCTATATGCTACAGCGTATAGCTTTAAAAATATATTATAAAGGAGATTACCCAATTGTTATTTTTTAACAAATCTAACCTCAAATTTTCAATCTTTCGTTTACTATACTTTGCAATGGATAAAATAGTGATTTCAGGTATTCCCTTTCACGAAATAACGTACAAGGATTGTGTGACAGTAATTATGTACCGTTGATTAAAACGCAATTAAAGTTCCACAATGGTATTCGGTACAAGAGGGCGATGCAACGATGTTGAGAAATGAAATATAGCTTGGACAAAAAACTGTATTGCGAAATCCCGACCTGTGCCGACCTTTCGGCATTTTTATCGGGAATGCCATGAAATACTTCAGCCCGGACAAAAAAAAAGAATGGTTGTATAAAAGAGTCCCGATGTTCGGGATTAACATAAGACAACGATGCTTAATAGTAGTACATCAGCCGGTGCCATAAAAATATTAATCACTTTTTGCCCCTTGTGCAGTATATATGGTAAACGATAACCTCAAACTTGATACTTTGACCTGAAAACCTATCTTTGCAATCGCAAAAAAAATGAATATATGAGGCCCTTGCAAATGGTAGATACAAAAACCCAGTACCAGAAAATAAAGCGGGAAGTGGATGCGGCTGTTTTTGCGGTACTTGAAAGCTCCCAGTTTATAGGTGGTAAGGTGTTAAATGATTTTGCACAAAACCTGGCTTCATACATCGGTGTAAAGCATGTGGTACCCTGCGCCAATGGTACCGATGCATTGCAGATAGCCATGATGGCCCTTGATCTGCAACCCGGTGATGAAGTGATTACCCCATCATTTACCTATATCGCCACTGTAGAGGCTGCGGCATTATTAAAGCTGAAGCCCGTTTTTGTAGAAGTAAACCCGCATACTTTTTGCATGGATGCCGAATCGGTAGAAAGGGCCATTACCCCAAAAACCAAAGCTATTGTACCCGTGCATCTTTATGGCCAGGCTACCGATATGGAAAAAATAATGGCCATTGCAAACAAGCACGGTTTATACGTAATAGAAGACAATGCGCAGGCAATTGGATGTGAATATACATTCAGTGACGGCAGGGTTGCAAAAACCGGCGGCATAGGCCATATCGGCTGTACTTCATTTTATCCATCCAAAAATTTGGGCGCTTACGGTGATGGTGGTGCAATATTCACGAATGATGATACGTTAATGGAAAAATTGAAAATGATAGCCGCCCACGGACAAAGCAAAAGGTATTATCATGATGTAGTGGGATGTAATTCAAGATTGGATACGGTGCAGGCCGCTATCCTTGATATCAAACTAAAGTACCTGGATGAATACAATGCAGCCCGTGTAAAAGCAGCGGATTATTACGACAAATCGTTTGCGAATATTGCGGGGATTAGTGTTCCATACAGAGCGCCATATTGCAATCATGTGTTTCATCAATACACCATTATTTTAAATGATGTAACCGGGGCAAGTGGTAACCGGGACGGGTTAAACCAATATCTTGCTGATAAAGGCGTGCCCTCCATGATATATTATCCGGTGCCTTGTCATCGTCAAAAGATGTTTGAATCCCCTGACGGAAATATTTTTAATTTGCCTGTTACCGATTGGTTATCAGAGCGGGTCATTTCCCTGCCCATTCATACGGAGCTGGACGGGGAACAACAGGATTTTATTATTTCACATGTATTAGATTATATAAATTCAAATTAATTAAAAATGAAAATCGCCGTAATCGGAACAGGGTATGTAGGATTAGTAACCGGAACATGCTTTGCGGAAACAGGAAATGATGTTATTTGCGTTGACATTGATAAAACCAAAGTGGATAAATTATCAGCCGGGCAAATTACTATTTACGAACCCGGGCTTGAAAAAATATTTTTAAGAAACCAGAAAGAAAACCGCTTGCGTTTTACAACCTCCCTGGTTGATGGAATAAAAGGCGCACAGGTTGTTTTCCTTGCCCTGCCAACGCCTCCCGGCGAAGATGGAAGCGCTGATTTAAAATACATTTTAGGAGTAGCGAAAGAATTGGGCGCCCTGATTGAGGAAGGCGATTATAAAGTAATAATTGATAAAAGTACCGTACCTGTAGGAACAGCGGAAAAAGTAAAACAGGCATTATTAGGAAATGGTGGGGTTAAAGGAACTTTTGATATTGTAAGCAATCCCGAGTTTTTAAGAGAAGGGGTAGCAGTAGATGATTTTATGAAACCAGACAGGGTGGTGATTGGTACTTCATCAGAAAAAGCAAAAAAAATATTGAGCGATTTATACGCACCTTTTGTACGCCAGGGTAATCCCGTAATCTTCATGGATGAAAAAAGCGCTGAGTTAACAAAATACGCGGCCAACTCTTTTCTTGCCACCAAAATTACATTTATGAATGAAATTGCCCAACTCTGCGAACTACTGGGAGCGGATGTGGATATGGTACGCAGAGGAATTGGCAGTGACGATCGTATTGGCAGGCGCTTTTTATTTCCCGGTATCGGTTACGGTGGAAGTTGTTTTCCAAAAGATGTACAGGCATTGGCGAGATCATCCACGGAAGTTAACTATAGTTTTAAGATTTTAGATGCCGTGATGGAAGTAAATGAAAAACAAAAACTTCATTTGATCCCGAAGATCAAAGCCTATTTTAATAATGAGCTGCAGGGTAAAAAAATCGCTTTATGGGGGCTGGCGTTTAAGCCCAATACGGATGATATCAGGGAAGCCCCGGCTTTATATATTATTGATGAATTATTGGCTGCGGGCGCCACTGTATCTACCTTTGATCCCGAAGCAATGAATAATGTGAAGCAGGTACTGGGTGAAAAGATAACCTATGTGGATAGCCAGTATGATGCTTTAAAGGATGCGGATGCATTGGTGATTGCAACTGAGTGGAGTGAGTTTAGAACACCGGACTTTACCAAAATAACCGCCCTGTTAAAAAACAAAGCTATTTTCGACGGGCGCAATTTGTTTGATTTAAAACAGATGGAAGATCTTGGATATCATTATGTGAGTATTGGAAGAAGACCAATTGAGAGAATGTCTGAAAATGTCTGATGTCTGATTTTTTGATGTCTGATTTTGGTAAATCGCAGATGGTAAAACGTTTACTGATAGTCATAAAATCACCAGGTATCAAAACTAAAAAAAATGCAGGCATCAACATTGCTTTTCATATTCATTCAGTTTTTCTAAAAATAATTTCAAAGCGCTGATTCTAATATCTGCAATTTCAAATACTGATACATAACTAAAAAAATCAGACTTCATAAAATCAGACATCAGACATTAAAATCAGACATTAAAGAATATTATGGCAAATAAAAGAATATTGATAACCGGCGCAGCCGGATTTTTAGGATCTCATCTTTGTGACCGGTTTATTAAAGAAGGGTTCAATGTAATTGGAATGGATAATTTAATTACAGGCGATCTTAAAAATATCGAACATCTT
>JANOTW010000663.1:0-1722 GCA_031416575.1 Ferruginibacter sp. | reverse complement strand
TGGATGCCTCCACGCTATCATTCGAATAAAAAATAATTGTAAACGGAGATCCCATTTTTGGTTCCGTAAATGAAAATCGTTTTTGCTGCGCAGCCCCGTTAATGGCGATGCATAAAAAAAGGGTGGCAAAAAGTATGCGGGTAAACAATATTTTATTTTTTTATAAATGTTTGTTGGTAAATTTAAGCACTAAAAACAATTACCATGCAAAGAAGAAAATTCATGCAGCAATCACTATTAGCGGGTGGGGCCTTATTCACATCAGCTTCCGGTGTATTCGCAAAAAACAGTAGTGGAAATTCAATACCCGATGAAAAAGCCTTTCATCTCAATTATGGCTTTCACGATGGGATGTTTAAAAACCATGCTGGCAGTGATTTTATTGAGCAGATAAAATTCGCACACAATGCGGGGTTTCGTTCCATAGAGGATAACGGGATGATGGGCAGGCCCGTGGAGCTACAGAAAAAAATAGGCGATACGCTTGCCAAACTGGGCATGGATATGGGCGTGTTTGTAATTACTTCCGACAACTGGCATTGGAAAACTTCCTTAACAACAGGAAAGCAGGAATGGATTGACAGAATGATAAAGGATTGCAGGGAGGCAGTGGAAGTTGCCAAACGTTGCAATGCCAAATGGATGACCGTGGTACCGGGCAATTATGAGAAAAACCTTTCACATGATTTTCAAACAGCCAATGTAATAACCGCATTGCGCAAAGCTTCCGACATTTTAGCGCCGCATGGTTTGGTGATGGTACTGGAAGCGCTGAGCGATAACGCCGACCTGTTCCTGCGCCATTCCGACCAAACCTTTATGATCTGCAAAGCGGTAAACAGCCCTGCCTGCAAATTTTTATTTGATATGTACCACATGCAGCGCAACGAGGGGAACATCATTAATAATTTAAACAAAACCTGGGAAGAAATAGGATACCTGCAAATAGGCGACAACCCCGGCAGAAATGAACCGGGTACTGGTGAAATGAATTATAAAAATATTTTTAAACACATTCATGCCAAAGGGTACAAGGGAGTGTTGGGAATGGAACATGGCAATGCGAAACCAGGTAAGGAAGGAGAGCTGGCTTTGATAAAAGCTTATCGGGAGGCGGATGATTTTATGTAGCGGGTAACTGCCCCCGGGCAGAAACAAGTTTCGCAATTAAAGATGCCATGAAAAAATTCAGTACACGGATTCGCCAACTGGTGGAACGATGTTTATTAGATGTACTAAACTGCGCAAGGGGTAAAACAGTAAATTTAATTTAGCTGATAATCTTAAAAATTCGATCTGTATTTTAATTTATTACGCAATTAAAGTTCCCCAATGGTATTCAGTACACGAGTGCGACGCAACGATGCTTAATAGATATTCCAAAGCCTGGCCCACAAAAAAAATACTACACGAAAATACGATGCGCCAACACTTAAGAATAGCCGCTTTAATTTTTCAATTAACGATTTTATATTTCGCTTCTTCCGTAATTCCCTTCCAGTCATCTGTTCTAAAGGGGCCAGCCGGAAACCCTTCCTTATTGAATAAATTATTTTCCCCTGCATCGTCGGCCCAGCCAAACCTTACCGCAAGCGGGCTTTTTATTCCATCCTGATACACCACCACATTGTCTCCATCAATAAAAGCTTTGGCATAATGAAACTGGTGGTCGGGGCCGGCAATTTCAAATCCCTGTAAATAACCATACTTGTTTTTCGCTGA
>JANOTW010000662.1:0-12805 GCA_031416575.1 Ferruginibacter sp. | reverse complement strand
ATTTAATACAAAGGTACAACGGCCCGGGCTATTTATATCTTAGGTTGCATTTCAAGTTCCCGCTATCTATTTTTTCACCAGCAAAAGTATTTCATGGCATCATCCCTGTCTGCCTGACGCAGTCAGGCAGGGTTATGTCATTGCAAATCCCGATTGGGGTTTTATGTACTGCCTCGGGACTCTTCTATACAACCATATTTTTTTTGTTGTCCGGGCTGAAGTATTTCATGGCATCATCGTTGCATCGCCCTCTTGTACTGAATACCATTGGGGAACTTTAATTGCGTTATAATGAGCGATTCTTAGGCGTAGTTTATGAACTGGCAGAAGACCTCCCCTTTTGGAACATCCCGATTTTTCGGGAAGGGCAATGTCATTTAGTTAAGTGAAATTGTTATTTTGTTTCGTAGGAACAGTATGTGGGTAGCAATCAATTAATGGATATGTTTTTTCGATCCGTAGGATTGGTATGTGATTTACTTCAGTTTCAACCAATTTTGGTATAAACTTCATAATCCATTTCACATATCGTTCCTACGGAACGAATTACCTTATCATTATTCTTCTACCCACATATCGTCCCTAACGGGACGAATTGAATTTCTCGTTTTTTCTTAACTAAAAGAAAATGCCCTTTTGGGGCCGGGGGCAAAACAGGGCCTTCAAATTATGCCTCCCTTTAAAAAACAGTTCGCCCTTTGAAAATAAATTACCTTTAAATTTTACCCACGTTGAAATTAGCGAAACATCAGCCCCGGCTTATTTGGGTACTCTTGTACCACATACCATTGGGGAGCTTTACCCACATTTTATTTAGGAACACGTCTGAAGGCGTGTTCCATCAGGCAGTCATTTGGCACGCTTGTATTGCATGAATTCTATTGAGCAAAAATCAAAACAATTTTAATTATTACTAAAAATTTGAGCTTACTTTTATACCATCATGCCGATAGCCCAAAAACTTTCCCAACTCATCAATGAAATAGATGCCGCCATCCATAACAGGTTTGCCGGTAAAACATTTTGGATAAAAGCGGAAATAACGGATGTAAAAAAGTATGCCGATAAGCGCTGGTGTTTTCTGAAGTTTATAGAAAAGGATGGCAATAGCATTACTACGGAGATAAAGGGCGTGTTTTGGTCCAATACCTACCATCATGTAGAAAATTTTGAAAAGGAAACACAACAACTATTTGCCAGCGGGCTTGAAATTACCTGTAATGTAAGGGTGAGGTTTCACAAGCGCTTTGGATTGGACCTGGAAGTATTGGCCATTGATTATGCTTATGCCATAGGCAGAATGGAAATTGAAAGAAAGCTAACACTGGAACGGTTGGTAAAAGAAAATACAACGATCCGGCTTTTAGGGGATGGAAGTTTTTCTACCATCAATAACCGGCTTCCACTGCCAACGGTCTTTCAAAAAATAGCGTTGGTCACCGCACCCAACTCAGATGGGCAAAGAGATTTTAAAGAAGTAATTGAAAAAAATAAATATGGATATGCGTTTTTAGTAACAGAATTTTTAACACAGGTACAGGGCGATGCGGCAAGCCAATTAATGATGCAGCAGTTGGAAAATATTAAATCAGCGAAAGAAGTGTTTGATGTGGTGGTAATAGTGAGGGGTGGCGGATCGGATACTGATTTCAAGTCTTTCAATACTTTCGAATTATGCAATTATGTAGCCTCCTTTCCATTACCCATATTAACCGGCATTGGCCACGACAGAAATACCAGCATTGTGGACTTAATGGCCAGGCAACATAAAACACCCACCGAAGTGGCCACATTTATTATTGACAACAACATGGCTTTTGAACAGGATATACTGCAACTGAAGGAACGTTTTTTTTCAGGCATAAAAAGCTTGGTTGATATGGCCCAAAGCAAATTGGCCTATAATAGCCGCATCATTAAAAGCAGCAGCCCCAAAACAATCCTCAATAAAGGATTTGCCATCATTATGCACAATAATAAAATTGTAACTGACCCGGCAATGATCCATGTAAACGACCAGGTACAGGCGATTTTAAAGAATGAAATTTTACACAGTACCGTTAATAAAAAAGAAACCAATGATAACAGAATTGACTTTTGATAAAGCTTTTTCCGAGCTGGAAAAATTAGTCGGGCAGATTGAAGACGAAAATATTCAGTTAGATACGCTGGCGGAAAAAGTGAAGGAAGCGAATGAACTGATCAAATACTGCGAAACAAAGTTGCGGAGCATTACGGGGGATATTGATAAGCAAATAATTAAGAATTAAGACGTTCTATTTTTATTTTACAATTTCATTCACCGCATCATTTATCAGGTCCCCTTCATATCCTTTCATTCTTAAATGGCCCTGCAACTTTTTCTTTTTGATAAATATGTTGTTTTCACTTTTCAGGCTCTTTAATTTTAGCTCAGCCAATTTGCGTAGGGTGTGTGTATAGTCTTTATCATTTATTGTTGCCAATGCACTTTTAATACAAAATTCACTAACCTGTTTTTGTTTGAGTTCATATTTTATTTTTACCCTGCCCCATTGTTTTATTCTAAAATGTCCACCGGCATAACTAATAGCAAACCGTTCTTCATTCAAATAATTATCTTCAATCAGCTTGCTGATGATCTCTTCCACATCATTTTTAAACAACCCGTAAGTGTATAATTTATCTTTCACTTCGCTATGGCAGCGTTCCTGATAGCCACAAAAATGTTTTATTTTGGGAAGCGCCTGCTGAGGTGTAAACTTTTGTTGTTCCATTTAATCTGTTATCCTAAAACCGAAAGTAATAAATTTTGAATCCATACACTTTCTAAAAATCAAGATGTACCAAAAGGGGAATGTTATTCAGTTAATAAGCCCCCTCATTTTTCTCTACATACAACGTGGGAAAGATCCCCAATGGTATGCGGTACACGAGGGCGATGCAACAATGTTTAATTGAAATACTTCTGTCCGGACAATAAAAAGTATGGTTGTATGGAAGTTCGAATTAATGATGGGCAGTGATCTATGATCTATGAACAAGCCGCAATTTTAAAAACTTTTAGTATAGCTTAATAAAATAACTTGATTGTAGTAGGGCTTAAAAGGTTTCATTGTAAAATCACCTTTTAAAATCGCACGGTGTGATAAATAAACATTTTTGATGAGTTTTAATTTTGTAATAAACAAACCATCCATCAAGCCATTATTAGCGATATTGGTAAAGTAATCAGATGAAAAGCCTAAACGATATTGCATCTCCAGCCATTTTTTTATTTTCCTGTCGTACCAGATATTTATCTCTGCGCCCAATTGCTTAAACACAAAAAGGTCATAATTATTATTCGCTCCAAATGTTTGCGTGTAAAATCCAGTATTGGCAATTTGCTGGCTGCGTAAACCATACAAACTAATGGAGTAAGGGGAAATAGAAAATCTAAAATAATCATTGGGCTGATATTTTATTCCTGGCGAAAGTGTGACCTGGTAAGGGTTTATAAATCCCTGAATTTTTCCATTATTATTAAAGTCTTTAAAATAGTCGCCATCAAAAATGGTAAATATGGAAGTGTTGAATTTAGCGATTAAATTAAAATTCCATTTATTGCTTTTGTTCATCGCTAAAGAAAAATCATGCAATGTGGTTAGATCATCGGTGGCTCTTTGAATGCGTGCAGCACTGGTTAATCCGGATTTTTGAATGGCAATGGTCCAGTGAAGCTCATTGGTCATTGCAAACCTGCTGGATGATTTATAATAATTTAAACCCAAATCAAAAGCGCCGGTAGCGGAAAAGCTTTTTTTATCCGGGCCGGTAGCGGAATTAAACTCTAATATATTGCCCACATTTAAACCAATACCCAGCGTAAATCGATAGGGTTTTGCAGGTGCTTCTTCAGGATCAACAATAGCAGCATTTTTATTAAAAAGATTATGCGCTACTAAATTTGTATCGTATTTGTTGTATTGAACGGAATCAACAACAGATTTAAAAATGGCAGCTTTTATTACTTTATTTTTTGTATTAATAAAAGCATACCTATATTTTGCGCCTGTTGATTTTAATATTTTGCACCTTATTTCAGCGCTGTCTTTTTTAAATATCACATCTCTTTGCGCCACTAAATTACCCGCAGCCAGTAAAAAAATAAGCAGCAAAATATTCTTTACAATAAATGTTTTATTAATTGAAAAGCTGAATGACAGCTTAGGTTGGGAAGAAAAGGCCTGTGTGCTATTTTTCATGATGGTTAAAACACTGTATTCAAAAAGGATATCAATCTTTCAATAAAACAGGAAGTAAAAATTACTTCCTGTTTTATTAATTCTAACGATTGGTGGCTCCCGTTCCTTTTGTATTAATTGCCATACAGGCGCCGCCTTCCATGGTTAATATAAAATGGCCTGCGGTGTAGGATTTTGAACCGCCTGAATTTGATGCTCCCCAGCTCCAGGAAAGTATCAAATCATATTCCCCATCCGGGCAATCAGCAGGTAAAGTAAATTCACCATCTTCCACTACGATTTTATTAAATTGTGTACCACCGGGAATTTTGCCGCCTTTCACAATTATACCACCAATTGGAGTGCCGGCAGTTCTTTTACCTGAGGCCTGGCCGCTTGCCGCATCCCTGGGGCTTTTAATTTCAGTTACAGTATTGTCCTCCGAGCTTACAGCAAAACGAATAGGCTTGTGCTGCCTTTTACCTGATGACTGGCCGGTTGCCACATCCCTGGGGCTTTTAATTTCAAGATTAAAAACAATTTCACCACCGTTTTCCGTGCCGATTATTTTTACCACACACTTTTTAAGGGTTGCAAGGTCGTACGTGGCTTTCATTTTTTGATCTTTAGCAGCAGCTTCTTGTGCATATACCCGGCCTGCAATGCTGATGGCTGCAATAAAAGCCACAGCAATAAAAATTTGTTTTTTCATATTTATAGGTTTAAAGTGATGCCGTCTCTTTATCGGTTTTCGGCTTACCCGGTTTTATTTTTTCTTGTTACTTTTTAGGCGAAGGAATATTTTTGCAGGTTGATCTAATTTAAGAAGATCTAATTTTTTTGATGCAAAATATTGAAAAATATATAATTTCTTAAAAATTGTTCATTAAGATACTGCTTAGCTATAATCTTGAAATATTTATTTAATTTATATGCTTAAACGTAAAAAGTGCTTATATATTATGAGAGTACGGGCCTGGCTGTTTTTACCCGGCTTTACAATTGGTTCCTGTAACAATTATTTTTTCAAAAACCCCTGTACGGCAGTTAAAAGCCAAATTATGGATGCATTCCAAATTGCCGCAGGCTGGTGTGTTCACCAGGCCGGCAAAACCGCCGTAGCCGATGAGCTCACCAACCACAGTTGCGAAAGAAAAGAGGGCATTTGTAATGCACCCCAAATTAACTTGTCTTCATTAGATTCAATATTTTATCTTTGATTTTTAATAAAACTATTTTATGAAGTTTATCGTTTCGTCTTCGGCCTTGTTAAAACAACTGCTACAGATCAATGGCGTTATTAATGCCAATACCGTTTTACCTATTTTGGAAGACTTTTTGTTTGAAATTGAGAAAAATAAGTTGACTGTAGTAGCAACTGACCTGGAAACCGTGATGAAAGTACATTTGGATGTAGAGGCCAAAGACAGCGGCAAAGTATGTATCCCGGCTAAAATATTAATGGACTCATTAAAGAACATCGCTGATCAGCCGCTCACATTTACCATTGATAAAAACTTTGGTATTGAAATAACCAGCGATAACGGTAAGTACAAAGTAATGGGCGAAAACCCCGATAATTTTCCTAAAGAACCCGCAGCGGATGATGCTAATTCTTTTACCATGACTTCTACCGCTTTGGTAACAGCTATCAACAAAAGTTTATTTGCGGTAAGCAATGATGACCTTCGCCCGGCTATGACGGGGGTGTTTTTTGAGCTGGATGAAAAAGGCCTTACCTGTGTAGCAACAGATGCCCACCGCCTGGTAAAATATAAAAGAACGGATGTAAGCTGCCCTCAAACAGACACTTTTATCGTGCCCAAAAAACCACTGGCCCTTTTAAAAAGCGCTTTGCCTGATAATAGTGATGAACTAACGTTATCGTACAACAGTAATCATTTATTTGTAAAACATGGTGGCACGGAATTGGTTTGTCGCCTGATTGATGCCCGTTTCCCGGATTATAAAGTGGTAATACCCGTAGATAATCCATATAGGCTAACGGTTAATAAGAACGATTTTCAGAGCGCCCTGCGGCGTGTGAGTGTATTTAGTAACAAAAGTACCAACCAGGTAGCGCTTACAATTACCGGAAGCGAACTGCAACTGGCTGCGCAGGACATTGATTTTAGTTTTGAGGGCAACGAAAGGATGAGTTGTCAATACGATGGCAAAGATCTTCAGATTGCTTTCAATGCTAAATTTCTGATTGAAATGCTGAATGCCGCTGAAACCCAGGAGATTAATATTGAGCTAAGCACCTCCACCAAAGCAGGTATTATAAGGCCAACGGAAATGAAAGAGCATGAAGACCTGCTGATGCTGGTGATGCCGTTGATGTTGAATAATTAAAGGCCAGGCCCCTCAATCCCCACTGGGGCTGGCGGGGGAATTTGGAAGAGAAAACAAATTCCAGCAATTTTTTGATTTTAATGGAAACAGGGTTTGCACTTAATGCAGGCCCTATTTTATTTTTGCAGGAACTTTCCTTATTTGTTTTGCACTATACCGTATTTGCAAGAAAGACAGGCGGGAGACCTCGCTGGGGTGATAATCTTTTACAAAAACAATTTGTATATTTACTGGTCTCAACACGTTAGTTAAAGCTATGGACTTTAGTCCAAGGCTTTAGCTTCTACAAACATTTTAAAATGATGCAGATAAAAAAAATAAAAAATCGGCGAAGCCACCAAATGGACTTTCAGTCCTGAATTCAACCTATGGGTTTTCAACCCATAGTATTTTACTTATGCTTTTACAATTAGAAAATATAAACCAGAAAAATATAAATAAGCTGTTGGGATTCGCACAACAAAACCATTTAAAACTTTCATGAATCGATGATGAATCAGAAAATAATTATCTGTTGCCGGGTAAACCCCTTACCCCAGCCCAATTAACTCAACTGATTGAAAATAGCCGGAATAGCGGAATGATTGCTATGGATGAAGCACACCGGTTAATCCGCAACTCTTATGACGCAGGTTAATTATACTACTGACGCATTTGCATCCTTAACGAAACTTACCAATTTTATTGAAACAACAAATACCTTAGGTGCAGGTATGCGATGGCTTAATCGTTATGAAACCTTTTTGCAAGGATGCCTTCATAAACCTGCTCAAATAAAGCATTGCAACAACTTTACGTTTAATAATTTAAAACTTCGCTTTATTTATTTTAATGACTGGATAATCGCATTTTCTGTTCATTCGGATTTCGTTTTGATAGAAGCATTGATTCATAAATCAAGAATCAGCGATTAAAATGCAAGTGGGGCTTATAATTTAATGTGCAATGCCGGGCATGTGCAAAATAAATCCCCGCATTATAAACTCTTTTATTGAACTTGCACCATAAAATTATCATCATGGCTTTCATCGTATTGGGTATTATCATCTTTATCGCTATCACTGTCATAGCAAAAAGTAATGTGGCTGCATCAAAGTTTGCAGGAGCCGGCCGCATCGTGGCGCTTTTATTTATCCTGTTGGGTATATCCGCCTCTTGTGTAAAGCAAATAGATGCGGGGGAAATAGGTGTAAAAAAGTTATTTGGAAGTATTCAAAACGATGTATTGGGTAGCGGGCTGCATTTTATCAATCCCTTATTGGATGTAAAAAGGCTGGATGTGAAAACACAAAACTATACCATGAGCGGCGTAAATGATGGGGGTAACCAATCAGGGGATGATGCTATTAAAGTATTGACCAGCGATGGATTGGAAGTAACGATTGACCTTACCGTATTGTACAGGGTTGTATCTGCGGATGCACCAAGGTTGTTAAGAGAAACAGGTGATGATTACCGGGATAAAATTGTTCGCCCCATTACCCGTACCAAGATCCGTGATAATGCGGTGTATTACCAGGCAGTGGACTTATTTGGCTCCAAAAGAGATGAATTTCAGCAACGCATTTTCAAAACCATTGAAGATGATTTTAAAAAACGCGGGCTCATGCTGGAGCAATTACTGGTAAGAAATATTACCCTGCCCAACTCGGTAAAAGCTACCATTGAATCAAAAATAAATGCTGAACAGGATGCAAAAAAAATGGAGTTCGTATTGCTGAAGGAAAAGCAGGAAGCTGAAAGAAAAAGAGTGGAGGCACAGGGTATCGCAGATTATCAAAAAATAATTAACACCGGCCTTACCGACCAGCAATTGCAATATGAACAAATTAAAGCAATGAAAGAACTGGCTCTAAGCGCCAATGCAAAAGTGATTGTAATGGGAAAGGGAAATACACCCATCATCATTGATGGGAAGCAATAAAACTTTGATGCCTGACGTCTGATTTTTTTTTGAAACAGCAGGACTTAAAAAAGGAACTGACCGATATTGAAATGAAAAACATGCATTGCTTTTATGAAAAAACATGCGAAAGATTTTGGAGATAATTGTGGAGGATAAAAATTAAAAAAACTTATGAACCTGGTAACGGTAAAAACCTTCGATAATTATTTTACTGCGAATATCACTTTAACAAGATTGCATGCCGCAGGTGTGGAGTGCTATTTAAAGGATGAATATACGGTTACAATAGATCCCATCTTATGCAATGCGATCGGGGGTATAAAGCTGGTGGTAAAAAAAAGTGATGAAGCGATGGTGAAGCAACTTTTAGACACATACAATAGCGAATATATGAATGCCGCTACCTGTCCAAAATGCGGCGGCAATAACTTTACCTACATTGCAAAACCCGGCGCCACAAATTATTTAACCGCCATTATTACCTGGATATTTTCAAGCTATGCAGTAGCGCCTGATTATGTTTATCAATGTGAAAAATGCGGCTTTGAAAGTGAACGTTTACCCGAGACGTTTATCCAGGAACCAATCAACGAAAATTGAAAATGAAGTTCTTCTTCTTTTTATCATTATTAATGTCAGGCATCCGTGCAATTCCTAGCTCTTTAAATATAAATAAATCAAATTTGCTTTCAATCATCCCGGCACACATTATCGGTAACTTTGTTTCTATTAATTTTTGAAGAATGAAGAAAATCGCGATGATACCGGCCCGTTATGCCGCCACCCGTTTTCCCGCCAAGCTGATGCAAATGTTGGGTAGCAAGACTGTTATCCGGCATACTTATGATAATACGGTTGCCACCGGGTTATTTGATGAAGTAGTGGTAGTAACCGACAGTGATATTATTTATGATGAAATTGTAAACAATGGAGGTAAAGCCATCAAAAGTATAAGGGAGCATGAAAGCGGCAGCGACCGTATAGCCGAAGCGGTGGAAAATATGGAAGTGGATATTGTAGTTAATGTGCAGGGCGATGAACCCTTTGTTCAACGGGAACCGTTAAAAAAATTATTGACTGCGTTTAAAGGTGAAGCCGGAAAAAATGTGCAGGTAGCTTCATTAATGCAGATAATGAAAGAGCAACAATTTATTGAAGATCCTAATTATGTAAAAGTGGCGGTCAATAAAAATATGGAAGCATTGTTTTTCAGCCGAAGCGTTATTCCTTATCCCCGGGATAAACGGGTAGCGCCCGTGTATTATGAACATATCGGTGTATATGCTTTCCGTAAGCAAGCCCTGATGAATTTTACCAGTTGGGAAATAACTCCATTGGAAGCTGCGGAGAAAATTGAATGCCTTCGGTACCTGGAAAATGGGGTAAAACTAAAAATGGTGGTAACAGAATATATGGGTGTGGAGATTGATACGCCGGAAGATTTGGAAAGGGCGGCGGTTTTTTTGCCCATGGCCCCGCTGGCTGGCGGGGAAGTTTAGAAGCAGTAATGGTTATAACATTCATCAAATAATTAAAAAAAAATATGTACCGGGCTTTTTTTTATATCAAACTTCTTCGCATTTCACTTCTATAAAACCATTCTTTTTAGTTGTCCGGGCAAAAGGATTTCATGGCATTCCCGAAAAAAATCGGGATTTCGCAATACAGTTTTTTGTCCAAGCTATATTTCATTTCTCAACATCGTTGTGTCATTGCAAATCCCGAGAAAGGTTTGTGTGTTGCCCCGGGACTCACTTCTACCACATACCATTGGGCATCTTCCCCACTTTATAAATTATCCAAACATCCACTCCAACTTTTATTAGTTCGCTTGCACTTTAGTGTACCAGGCAGTTTTAAAGTTTTCAGATTGAAGTGTTTAAATCTCGCTGTGCCGCACACGGGATTTTTAAAGATGAAAAGCACAAGCGTTTTTTCACTACAACTAACCTGGCAGTTGTTTAGCAATTTTTCCCGAAAAAAAAGCACATTCGATAACCAAAAACCTTACTTCATTTTTATCAATTCCTACGTAACTTTCACCTGCTAAAAAATTGTATGTTCAATCAAATTATTCAATATTTTCAAACACTGGATCAGCATCCGCTGCAACGGATGGCCATCCTTGCAGGCGGATTACTTTTTTTCTGGATCATTGAAGGAGCTATACCATTACAGGGATTGGTTTATAAAAAAACAAAACTCAGGCATGCCACGGTAAATTTCGGTTTTACCGTTATCCACTTAATTATACATACTTTTCTGGCTATCCTTATTATTAAACTAAGTGATTGGTGCATGCAAAACAAGTTTGGGCTTGTGCATTGGTTAAATGCCAGCATTGTCTGGACGATTGTAATTGCATTTCTTACCCTTGATTTTTTTGGCGGATGGTTAGTACATATCACGGAACATAAAGTACCTTTTTTATGGCGCTTTCATGTTACACATCATGCCGATAACAATGTAGATGTTACCACAGGCCTGCGCCATCACCCGGGCGAAAGTGTGCTTAGGGGAATCTTTTTTTTCATGGGTATTGCTGTAAGCGGTGCGCCTATGTATTCGGTAATGATCTTTCAAACTATTTTGATACTGGCCACCGCCTTTACCCATGCCAATATCAGCTTGCCGAAATGGCTGGATAATTCCCTGAGTTATGTACTCATCTCCCCCAATATGCATAAAGTGCACCACCACTGGAAACAACCATTTACCGATAGTAACTACGGCGCCATCCTTTCTGTTTGGGACAGGCTTTTGGGAACATTTAAAAAATTAGATCCCTCAAAAATCCGTTATGGGCTCGACAGGTATTACCCCAACGGGAAAGATGAGGACTTTATGAGATTACTAAAAAGCCCTTTTGGTAAAATGGATAAGAAATAATTTCGGAACACCTGACTTCACCGGATTTCAAGATGATACCAATTGGTAAATAATTTTCAAATCTGTTCCGGGAAATTCAACTTCTGTTTCATTTAATTTTTCAATAAGTGATGCGAAAATTTGAAATGCACCCGCCCCGGTACCTACATTAGGCAAAAAGATATTCTTACTTCACCCCCTCAAAACTTAGACTTTAATGATAACTATTATTATAAAAATGGCATTGAAGTATAATTTTACAATAGTTACGGACGATAAAGATTTATTTGTGCAGGATGTTGAAATTCTTTCTTACAATAATCAACTGATTGAAAAAGCCAAGGCTGCTATTGAAATAAAAAAATAGTTCTCCTTTCCCTGCAAAGGCCCTCTCACACCCCGCTAAATAAAGCTCCATAAAGATATTCAGTACAAGAGTACCTAAATAAACCGGGAGGATTAAAACTAAAGGACAATTGATAATTGATTAATTGATAATTGATAATTCTTCTATTTTTCCAGATTTAAAAAAGTGACAACTTGTTTGCAGTTTTTTTTCTCTTAGCGCCTAAATAAACGGGGGCTGATGTTTCGCTCATTACAACCCCAAAATTTAGAGGTGATTCATTTTCAAAGGGCGAACTGTTTTTTAAAGGGAGGCATAATTTGAAGGCCCTGTTTTGCCCCCGGCCCTCCCGATGAACCGGGACAGGCTTTCCCGAAAAATCGGGATGTTCCAAAAGGTAGGTCTTCTGCCAGTTCATTACCTACGCCTAAAGAATCGCTCATTATAACGCAATTAAAGTTCCCCAATGGTATTCAGTACACGAGTGCGACGCAACGATGTTGAGAAATGAAATATAGCTTGGACAAAAAACTGTATTGCGAAATCCCGATTTTTTTCGGGAATGCCATGAAATCCTTCTGCCCGGACAACAAAAAAAAGAATGGTTGTATAGTAGTGCGACACCACCGCAGCTTAATAGATATTCTAAAGCCGGGCCAATAGAAAAAATAATTTCAACCAGAATGATGAAGAAACAAATTAGTTATCCTAAGAATAAATAACCGCCGTCTCCAAAAACCTCCGCCAATCCTCCAGCATCTTACCCTTTAATACCCTCGGAAATTTATGCTGGCCGCCAATCTTGCCCTTTGATTTCATAAAATCCATAAACGTATCTTCTGAAAGTACGGTTACAATCACTTCTTTAAGGGCGTGATTTCTTTCTACCTCGTAATCATCGTTCAGCTCCTTCAGTTTTTCGTCTATGCGAAAACGCAGGTCTTCATTGTTTACCATATCATCGGTAGCTACAAACCAGTGATGGGCAAAGAATTGTCCATAAGGCTCGCCGGCTACCGTAAATTCGGGGATGGAAATATTCAGTTCTTCGCTAACCATTTCAATGGCTTTGTTCATATTATCCACACTTAAATGCTCACCCACCAGGCTTAAAAAATGTTTGGT